>CBDUAW010000418.1:0-2463 GCA_965365215.1 uncultured Eudoraea sp.
TGCCTCAATAATTTCTTTTGCCCCCATTACAACTGTTCCTTTTTAATCCATTTCACGACTGGCTTAGGCTGGTAGTCGGCCATTTGTGTTAAAAGCTGTTCTATCTGGTCTGCCACCAATAACATTTCAAGATTTTCCTGTTTTAAAAAACCCCTTTCCACCATTTTCTGAAGCATTTTCAGAAGTTCATCATAAAATCCTCCAATATTCAATACGCCTATGGGTTTTTGATGCAACCCAAGTTGTCCCCAGGTTACCATTTCAAATAATTCTTCCAAGGTGCCAAAGCCACCAGGCAGGGCAATTACCCCTTCTGACAGATCATTCATTATTAACTTGCGCTCATGCATGTTATCCGTGGTGATCAACTTGCTTAAATTGGTATGAACTACCTCCTTTTTCTTTAGGAATTCCGGGATAACTCCCACTACCTTTCCATCGTTTTCTAAACTTCCCTTTGCGAGCATCCCCATTATACCTACCTTGGCACCGCCATATACCAGTGTGATTTTCTTTTGGGCCATTACGCTTCCAAGCTGGTAAGCCGATTTCAGAATAAGCGGATCATTTCCTTCACTACTACCACAAAAAACAACAATACTTTGCATTCTAAAGGGTTTATACTTTCGCTTTAATCATTCGATCATTATCAAACATGTCTTTTCGCATTTCTATTGATGAAAAACCTTTTGCTTCCAATAGTTTCACCGTTTCCCTGCCCAGGTATTGGTTAATTTCAAGGAAGAGGTTGCCGTTAGATTCCAGTCGTTCCACTGCGAATTCCGAAATATAATTATAGAAAATGAGCGGGGCATCATCCGGGACGAATAAAGCTTCCCACGGTTCATATTTTTTTACGTTGTTTTTCATTGTTTTCATTTCCCCGCTTCGAACATAAGGTGGATTAGAGACGATAACATTAAATTTACCTGGAATTTCACCATAGTTGGAAATACTGGCATGTAACCAGTTTAATTCCACTCCGTGCTTCAGTGCATTTTCACGTGCAAGATCCAGAGCAGCTAAGGAAACATCTAGCGCCGTTACCTGAGAATCCGGGAAAATTTTGGCTAAACTTATGGCAATGTTTCCACTTCCTGTTCCCACGTCCAGGATCTTTAGCGGCATTTTTTTATCTGGATAGGAATCTGCTATCCATTGCACAAGTTCTTCCGTTTCAGGACGGGGTATCAAAACACTTTCGTTAACCAAAAAGTCTAAGCCGTGAAAAAATGCATGTCCGGTTATATATTGTATGGGTTCCTCATTCTTGAGCCTTGCCAGGGCTTCAAAAAGTGGCTGCTCTTCCTCCTTTGTAAGATTGAAATCGGGTTGCAAAGCCAGTACAAATCGGCCAAATCCATGAAAATGCTCCAATAGCAGGTTTAAGAAACTATCTACCTCCGTTTTTGGGTACAGATCTTGTAATTCCTTATGCATGATGTTCCTGAATTCCCGTAGTAGCATCTTTCAGAGTATTTTTAACATCCATACCTCACAAGAGGAATGCCCGGTATCTCCCATTGGGGAATCCAGATAGGTAAAACCATATTTCTCATATATCCCCAGGGCAGCATCCATGTAACCCATTGTCTCGAGGTAGCAGGAATCAAATTTCATCTCCTTGGCATCCTTAAGGCATAGGCGGATCAATTTACCTCCAAGCCCCCTTCCCCTGGCCTTTTTAAGGAAATATAATTTTTGAAGTTCACAGACATTTCCTTTATAATTTTCCAAAGGTGCAATCCCACCTCCTCCAATTATTTGGCCCTTTTCTTCAATTACATAATAAACAGATCTCGGTTTTTCGTAATATTCATAAAGCGTATCCAGGGCCTTATCGGCATAGGTAGTTCCTGTCCTGGGCACTCCAAAATCATCCAAAACCTGTCTGATGACCCTAGCTATTGCATTATTATCTGAGCGTCTTATTTTCCGTATCAGAGGCTCCCGTTCATTCATTAGGAATGTTCTATTTTTGTGAGGTGAAGATACACGAAAAATACCTTTTGAGATGTATTGAAATTGCCAAAAACGCTCTTGGGAAGGCAGCTCCAAATCCAATGGTAGGCTGTGTAATTGAACATGAAAACCGGATAATTGGAGAAGGGTATACAAGCCCCTATGGTGGCCCTCACGCGGAGGTCAATGCAATAAATGCCGTACAGGACAAAGCACTTCTTTCCTCAGCAACACTTTATGTAACCCTTGAACCGTGTTCGCACTACGGTAAAACTCCGCCCTGTGCCGAATTCATAGCAAAACACAATATCCCAAAAGTGGTAATAGGCATAAAAGATCCCAATACACTTGTAGCAGGCAAAGGAATAGAAATGCTAAAGAATCAGGGCTGTGAAGTACATCTTGGGATTTTGGAAAAAGCATGCCGGCTTCATCACAAAAGATTTCTGACCTTTCATCAGCAAAGGAGGCCCTTTGTGATCCTTAAGTGGGCACAATCTA
>CBDUAW010000419.1:0-2446 GCA_965365215.1 uncultured Eudoraea sp.
TTGGGCAGACCGGGTAGACATTCCTATCATAAAACAAAAGATGGGGAGCGATCCTGCTTCGGTGGCGTTCGATACCTTAAGCGCTGCCGTAAATCAGGATGTTGATGTGGTCCTTATTGATACCGCAGGGCGCCTTCACAATAAGGTGAACCTTATGAACGAATTATCCAAAGTAAAGCGGGTAATGCAGAAAGTTGTTGAAGGGGCACCAGACGATGTATTACTGGTCTTAGATGGTTCCACAGGTCAGAACGCGTTTGAACAGGCAAAACAATTCACCAAGGCCACCGAAGTAACAGCCCTTGCTGTTACCAAATTGGATGGTACTGCTAAGGGAGGAGTGGTTATAGGTATCTCCGATCAGTTTCAGATTCCCGTAAAATATATTGGCGTTGGCGAGGGCGTGGAAGACCTGCAGGTATTTAACAAGTTTGAATTTGTTGATTCCTTTTTTAATAGCACTACTTGAGACTACTTTTCGTTATAGGATTGCTGTTCTTTTCCCTTTTTATAAGGGCCCAGATACAACACCCCAAAGCGAGCCCCTATACTGAAATTCACCAGGATATTGGCCTAACCAGGATTAAGCTAACCTATTCAAGACCGGCAGTCAGAGGGCGGAATCTTCTTGGGGAAGTCGTTCCCTATGGTCGTATTTGGAGGGTTGGCGCCAATGAATCTACTAAGTTTATTACAAACCGGGATATCTCGGTTATGGGCAACTCATTACCGGCAGGCTCATATGCTCTTTATGCCTTCCCGTATCCCGAGTATTGGGAGATTGTTTTTCATACAAATACATCGCATTGGGGTGATGGCAGGGATTCATACAAAGCAGAAGAAGATCTTTTCAGGATAAAGGTATTCCCTACCGATACTGCCTCCTGGCAGGAAAACTTTGAAATTGGCTTTGATTCTATTCAACACAACCAGGCACTTATGACCTGGCATTGGGGACATACCAGGCTGAAGATCCCTTTGAAGACCAACACAGATCTGCTGATGCAGCTGGAGATTGAGAAAGAACTAATGAAGAATCCAACTGCGCTATCCTACTATGAAGCAGCCCGTTATTATCAGGAACAGCAAATTCAGAACAAACTTGCCCTGAAATATGTAAACAAGGCTATAGAATTGGGTGGGGATACGTATTATTTCTATCGCGTTAAGTCCCTAATACAAGCAACGGATAATAATTACAAGGGGGCAATAGAATCGGCCGAAAAGTCCATGGATCTTGCCGCAGAGGAAAACAAGGACGAATTCGTGGCCATGAATAAAAGAAATATTGCTACTTGGAAAAGTTTAATAAAAGATCGTCAAAAATGAAAAATCTACTTTTTTTAGTGGTTCTGGTATTACTGGGAGCTTGCAGGGAAAGCCAGACTGAAGCATTGGAGAATATCACACTCTGGGAACCCTACAATGACTCTGCGGAAGTGGCAGCGAATCAGGACCATGAAAAGGGCCGAATGCGATATAAATTAATTCAGTCCAGGTTTCTGGATAAAAATGATGTTTTCCTGCCATTGTACCCGGAAGTATCGAAATTCTCCAAAACCACCTATGATCAGCTGAAACCCTTGATATTGGAACAGAATATTCCTACTATCCAATCGCATATTGCATCAGGCGCACTGTCTTATGAAGATCTCGTATTGTTTTACCTGTATCGTATTTATGAATATGAACTGGACAACAGTACTACTTTAAATACAGTGATAGCACTGAATAAAGAGGTGGTTGAAGAAGCCAGGGAAAGAGACAAAGCTTACAGGCAAAATCCCAATTCCCTGCGCCATCCTATTTTTGGGATGCCGGTACTATTAAAGGACAATATTAACAGCACCGGGATGGTGACTACCGCAGGGGCACTGGCACTTGCCAATAATAGAGTGGAAGATGCCTTTATTGTGAAACAGTTAAAGCACCAAGGGGCCCTGATCCTCGGGAAGGTAAATTTAAGTGAATGGGCATATTATCTCTGCAGGGGTTGTCCCGTAGGGTATAGCGCTATGGGTGGCCAAACCCTTAATCCTTACGGAAGGAGAATTTTCGAAACCGGAGGTTCCAGCTCCGGCAGCGGTACTTCTATGGCGGCAAATTATGCTGTGGCAGCTGTGGGAACAGAAACATCAGGATCTATTCTGTCACCCTCGAGTCAGAATTCGGTCGTAGGATTAAAGCCCACAATAGGTTTGCTGAGCAGAACCGGAATCGTACCAATTTCAAGTACTCTGGATACTCCAGGACCCATGACCCGGAATGTAATAGATAATGCTATCCTTCTTTCTGCCATGAGCGGGAAAGACGAGGCCGACAGTAAATCTGTTGAAGGGCCTACAAACTATCTGGAGGAAGTATTGGAAGGATCTTTTTTGGAAGGCAAAAAATTTGGAGCCTTTACAGAGCTTATGGAATCGGATTCCATTTACAGGAAAACGGT
>CBDUAW010000420.1:0-2375 GCA_965365215.1 uncultured Eudoraea sp.
CGTTTATAGAACTGCGCGACAATTCTTATAAAAAGCGGCAATTCGACCCCAGGAGCGGTTCCTATCCGTTTTCTTATTATGACTATGCCACCCCGGTACAGGAGCCCATATTAAAAAGGTACATTACAAGGCATCGCCTGGAAAAAAAGGAGCCCGGGGCGGAAGTCAGTGAGGCTGTTGAACCTATTGTCTACTATTTGGATAATGGTACCCCGGAGCCGGTAAGAAGCGCTTTGCTAGAGGGAGGTAGATGGTGGAATCAGGCATTTGAATCAATAGGATACAAAAATGCTTTTCAGTTGAAGATACTTCCTGATAACGCAGATCCTCTGGATGTACGCTATAATGTAATTCAATGGGTACACCGTTCCACAAGGGGCTGGAGTTATGGCAGTAGTATCACGGACCCCCGCACCGGAGAAATCATAAAAGGACATGTAAGTTTAGGGAGTCTCCGGATCAGGCAGGACTTTATGATAGCCCAAGCCCTAATGAACCGCCCTTTTGCGAGTAAAGACGACAATTATAACCCTATGCTCGAATTGGCCCTTGCAAGAATAAGACAGCTCTCGGCCCATGAAATAGGACATACCCTTGGTTTTGCTCATAATTTTGCTGCCAGCACCAATAACAGGGCTTCTGTGATGGATTACCCACATCCAAATATCGGGATGACAAATGGGGAAATAGATTTCTCCCAGGCTTATGATGCGGGGATCGGGGAATGGGACAAGGTATCGGTAGCCTATTCGTATTCGGATTTTGAAGAAGGGACCGATGAACAAAAGGCGTTGAACGAAATTTTGGAAACTGCCAGAAAATCTGGCCTGCGTTATATATCAGATCAGGATGCCCGCCCAGCGGGTGGAGCTCATATCTATGGACATCTATGGGATAATGGGAAGGAAGCAGCCCAGGAATTGGAGGAAGTTCTTCAAATTCGCGAAAAGGCCATGGCCGATTTTTCTGTCGAGAATATCCGTTCTTTTGTGCCGTATTCAAAACTGGAGGATGTATTTGTTCCCTTATACTTCTTTCACAGGTATCAGACCGAAGCTGTTGCAAAAGTAATTGGGGGCTTAGATTATAACTATGCTGTAAGGGGAGACCGGCAGGGGACATGGAAAACCGCCGAGAAGGAAGTACAGGAACGCGCCCTGAAAGCAATACTGAAAACCCTTGATGCAGCGGTTATTGCCATTCCTAAAGAAAAATTATCCCTATTTCCTCCACGAGCTATCGGATATTCAAGAACACGGGAGTCTTTTCAGGGTAAAACGGGGGTGTCTTTTGATGCGCTCTCTGCGGCAGAAACAGCTGCGGACCTTAGTCTGGGACTCCTGTTGCACCATGAAAGAGCCTCTCGCTTAATACAACAAAAGAGCCTCCAAAGCGGCCAAATAGGTCTGGGGCAACTAATTGATGAGCTTCTGGATATAACCCTGTTTAAGGATCAAAAGGACGATTATCTGGAAGAGGTTCAGACCAGTATTAATTTCCGTGTCCTATACCACTTAATGAATCTGGCCATTCATACAGGGGCGCACCCGCAGGTGAATGCTATAGCCAACGGCAAACTTAAAAAGATCAGAACCACCCTTCTTGCAACTAAGGATGATCTCGTTGCGGTGGAAATGGTGAGGCGAATTGATCGCTTTAATAGCGAACCCGATGAGTTTAAAGTTATTCCAACTCCTAAGATTCCCGATGGTTCTCCAATAGGGATGGATTGTTTTGAAACACATTAGGGAATACAAAAGTAGTAATGGAAATTAATTTAATCAGTGATACGGTTACCAAACCTGGTAAAGGAATGCTCGCCGCTATGATGAATGCAAGGGTAGGAGATGATGTCTTCAAAGCAGACCCCACCGTTAATGCGCTTGAGGCAAAAGTTGCTGAATTTTTTAATAGAGAAGCCGCCCTGTACTTTCCCAGCGGGACCATGACCAATCAGACGGCAATTAAACTTCATACCCAACCAGGGGAACAGTTGATATGCGACCATTACGCACATGTTTATAATTATGAAGGAGGGGGTGTTAGCTTTAATAGTGGGGTTTCCTGTAAATTGATCAACGGGGAAAGGGGGATGATGAGCGCTGAACAGGTGCAGAGTGCCATTAACCCACCCGACTTCTATCACAGTCCGTTAACCAGCCTGGTTTGCATAGAAAATACAACGAATAAAGGAGGTGGTGCGTGCTGGGATTTTACCGAATTAAAGAAGATAAAGTCCGTCTGTGAAGAGAACGGACTGGCTTATCACCTTGATGGGGCACGAATTTGGAATGCCTTAGTGGCAAAAGGAGAATCGGCTGAAGATTACGGTGCCCTTTTTGATACCTTAAGTGTCTGTCTGAGCAAGGGACTCG
>CBDUAW010000421.1:0-2362 GCA_965365215.1 uncultured Eudoraea sp.
TACCACTAAAAAACAGCCAAATATTTACAGGGCCAACCTGGGGGTTACGCGACAGGAATTTGTTTCAACTCCCAATTCTTTCTTCTGGGCATTTTCTGCAGGAATGCGATATCAGTTCCAATTTTAAATCGATGAACTCCCCATTTTTTTAACATTTGACAACATTTTCGATGAATTTCACCACATTTTGTTGAACATGTATAATACAAACGATAAGTTTATGTTATGAATAGTGGAGGTTAAATCCGATTCATACAAAACCCAAACTTATCATGCTATACGATACCTACGGGGAGGAATATTTGAACTTCCTTCGCGAATTAAATGAAATTTTAAGTTTAAACGAATTAGCTGAGTTGGACTATTTATAGTCCAGCCGGCTATTTCATTTTAAAAACCGATTACTATGGCAAATCAGAATCAAGACAATGCAGCTTACTTGGACTTCATTGAGAATTTAAATGAAATTCTCATGGACTATGATATAAACGGACTTAGTCTGTCTTAAGTGTTTTATTTAGTGTACAGAAAGAAAATGCCCTGAACAATTCAGGGCATTTTTTATTGAGGAACTTTTTTTGGTTTATCCCAGGTAACTTTTTAACAGTTTACTCCTGGAGTTATGCCTTAGTTTGCGGATGGCCTTTTCACGAATCTGTCGTACCCGTTCCCGGGTAAGGTCAAAGGTCTGCCCAATCTCCGCAAGGGTCATGGATTGTTGATCTCCTATCCCGTAATAGAGCTTTACCACATCAGCTTCCCTTGGAGACAAGGTTTCCAAAGCCCTGTTGATCTCTGTGTTCAGGGATTGCTGCATAAGGCCTCTGTCCGGTTTGGGAGATTCTCCGGATCGCATTACATCATAAAGGTTGGAATCTTCTCCTTCCTTCAGAGGGGCGTCCATAGAAACATGTCTTCCCGAATTCTTGATGGATTGCTTCACTTCGTTGACAGTCATGTCTAATTCCTGAGCGATCTCTTCAGCAGAAGGGGGGCGTTCATGGGCCTGTTCCAGATAAGAAAACGTCTTCTTGATCTTATTTATGGATCCAATCTTATTCAAAGGAAGCCTCACTACACGCGATTGTTCCGCAAGGGCTTGCAGAATAGATTGCCTGATCCACCATACCGCATAGGAAATAAATTTAAATCCCCGGGTTTCATCAAATCTTTTGGCAGCCTTTACCAGGCCAACATTTCCTTCATTGATAAGATCCGGTAATTTAAGTCCCTGATTTTGGTATTGTTTAGCCACGGAAACCACAAACCTGAGATTGGCATTGGTGAGCTTCTCGAGTGCGGCCTGATCTCCCTGACGTATTTTTTGTGCTAATTCAACTTCTTCACTGGCAGTAATTAATTCTATTTTACTGATATCCTGCAGGTATTTGTCTAACGATTTGGATTCCCTATTGGTTACCTGCTTGATAATCTTAAGTTGCCTCATATATATTTTGGAGTTAATGATTATAAACTCTCATTATACATCTTTATTCTGTCTTTTCCAAAAGGATTAGGTTTTACTTATACATATTTTATGAGAAAATTGGGAATTAATCCGATGAAGGGAACATAAAGCCCTTAACAATAACTTTCTTACCTCGTCAAAAGTCTCTATTACGCTTTCCAAACTTATCCTTAACTTGGCTGCGTGAGTAAAAGAGCCCTCAAAAAATACATTGCAGAGCTACCAAAAGCGGAATTGGAAGAACAGTTACTCGACCTTTACGAGCGGTTTCCGGCGGTTAAGAAATACTACGATTTTGTTTTTAACCCAAAGGAAGATAGATTGGTAGAGGAAGCCCGTTTCAAAATTGCAAACGAGTATTTCCCGGTAAGACGGAAACGACCCCGTGCCAGAAGGTCGGTAGCGCAGAAATATATCAAACACTTCATCACCCTCGGGATGGATTCGCACCTGGTTGCGGATATCATGCTGTTCAATATTGAAACCGCCCAAAGTTTTTCCAGGGAAAAAAAAGTCCCCGAAGCCTTTTATAAAAGTATGCTGAACTCTTTTGATGAAGCCACCCGTTATATCTCCCTGCATGGCATGCTGCCAGAATTTAAAGATCGTATTGTAAAGGTGTACCGGGAAGTGGAGGCACAACAGTGGCCTTTGGCGGAAGGGTTTAGCAGGGCACTCGATATATTGGAATAATTAAAATTAAGTACTTGCGCCTATGGCAATTGTAGTAATAAGACAGGACCAGAAAATTGAAGCCTGGAAATCAGCGCTAAAAAGAAGAAATCCTGAAATTGAGGTCTACAGCTATCTGGAACCCCATCCAAAAGATCACATTAAAATGGCCATGGTTTGGAAACCACCTCATGGAGTATTCTCCGAGTACCCCAACCTGGA
>CBDUAW010000422.1:0-2357 GCA_965365215.1 uncultured Eudoraea sp.
CTGCCCAACGGGTAGTATTGGTCCGTAAACTTCGCTCCATATGTATTAAGATTTACCTCCGGTAGATCTTTTTTTTTGTCCCTTCATCAACATTTACCTCCAATAATTCGTTAATTTGCATGGTGTTTGTTGATCTTCATGTCATGAGACGTGCATATTTATTCATCCTTCTTGTAGTGCTTTCTGCGGCTCCTTTGATCGCGCAGGGAGAGATTGATGAGCAGATGAGGGTGATGCTGAGGGATGAGAGGACCTTTGGCGCATTTCTCAATTCCAATGGTTGGGGATTAAATTACAGGTATGGCTACTGGAGAAATGCCCGGAACCAGTTTATTATAGATGCTGACTTTGCCTATGTCAAGCACCCGAAGGAGGTCAAGACATCCATTTCTTATAATTACAATACCTACCGCTATGTATATGGCAAGCAAAATATCTTCTGGGAACTAAAAGGTACTGCCGGATGGCAAAAGGAACTCTATCGTAAAATTGACCGAAACGGTATCTCCATCAGGCTTTATTACGCCGGGGGACTCTCCCTGGGTTTTACCAAGCCCATTTATTACAAGGTATTCACCACTTCATCCATCGGGGAAGTCATCTATGAAGAGTACCTGAAATTTGATCCCAGTATACACCAGGGCAATATTGGCGGACGTGGTCCCTTCCATATGGGGTTTGATGAACTCAAGCTCTACCCGGGACTTTACGGGAAAACAGGTTTTAGTTTTGAGTACAGCCAGAAGGATGCCATTGTTCATGCGCTGGAAGCAGGAGTAAGTCTGACGGCCTATTATAAAGAGATTCCCATAATGGCCACAGAAAGCAATAACTTTATCTTTTTTACCCTCCATGTGGGCTATCGTTTTGGCCGGATTATAGACATCAGTGAGGCAGCTCGCTCCAAGTCCAGGAAGGAAAAACGGGCGGAACGAAAAGCTGCGAAAGAGACCTACTCCTACCCCATATATTAATTCTTTGTTAAGAGCTTAATTTGCCTCCTTTGGGGTTTTGCCATATTGAGATAAATGCGTAAATTCGCACTCCTGTTATTTCAAAAACAATTAATATCGTAATCATTTAATAATTAAAAACATGGGAAAAATTAAAGTTGGTATAAATGGATTCGGCCGGATCGGGAGACTGGTCTTCAGAGTGGCTGCTGAGATGCCTGAGGTGGAAGTTGTAGGAATCAACGACCTGATCGATGTGGACTATATTGCATATATGCTCAAATATGACTCTACGCATGGCCGTTTCAACGGAACTGTAGAGGTAAAAGATGGAAACCTGGTGGTAAATGGAGAAACTGTACGCGTTACCGCAGAAAGAAATCCTGCAGATCTGAAATGGGATGCCGTAGGAGCTGAATATGTGGTTGAATCCACAGGTTTGTTCCTTACCAAGGAAAAGGCCCAGGGGCACCTGGATGCCGGAGCTAAGAAAGTTATCATGTCTGCTCCTTCCAAGGATGATACTCCCATGTTTGTAATGGGTGTTAACCATAAGAAATACAGCAGCGACATGAACTTTGTTTCCAACGCTTCCTGTACCACCAACTGCCTGGCCCCAGTTGCCAAGGTCTTGAATGACAAATTTGGCATCCTTGAAGGTCTGATGACCACTGTACATGCTACCACTGCCACACAGAAAACCGTTGACGGACCTTCCATGAAGGACTGGAGAGGCGGACGCGGAGCAGGACAGAATATCATTCCTTCCTCCACCGGTGCTGCAAAAGCTGTAGGCAAGGTTATCCCCGAGCTGAATGGTAAACTTACCGGTATGGCTTTCAGGGTTCCCACCCCCAATGTATCCGTTGTTGACCTTACCGTACGCCTGGACAAAGGTGCTTCCTACGACGAAGTTTGTGCTGCCATGAAAGAGGCCAGCGAAGGTGAGCTGAAAGGTGTTCTTGGATATACTGAAGAGGCTGTTGTAAGCAACGACTTCATGGGTGAATTGTGTACCTCATTCTTCGATGCAGGTGCCGGTATCGGTCTGAACGATAACTTCGTTAAAGTTGTTAGCTGGTACGACAACGAAATGGGCTACTCAGCCAAGGTTGTTGAACTGCTGCTGCACATGAACAGTGTGGATAAAGCATAGAATACTTCTTTCATTGATTTGAAGGGGAGCTCCATGGGGCTCCCTTTTACTTTTGTACCAGACCATAAATAGGGCTAATTTGTATAGTTAAACTAAACAACTTGGCCTTGGGGAGCGAGAGCAGGATCTAATAATATTCGATGTGTTCAAAGGGAATCTGTATGGTCTGCTCGTAATGGGTCCCCAGTTCTTCAATTGACTCATCACCTTCCTCAAAATACCAGAGGATCTTAACATCCTTCCCCGAG
>CBDUAW010000423.1:0-2350 GCA_965365215.1 uncultured Eudoraea sp.
TTTAAATAACCTTCCGGCATTGGAACCTGACCGCCACAACCCACAATTGGTTCGGCAATGAAAGCCGCGATCTGACCTTCTGACTTCTCAAGGATCTTTTTGCCTTCAGCAATAAAATATTCACTTGCTTCCGTCTCATTCGGAAAGCCTGCCCCGAAGACTTTGGGCAGCGGAAGTTCCGTAACTTCTGATTTTTTGCCTTCCTCTTTTGTATCAGCATATTTGTAGTGGCTAACAGAAATACCTGTGGCCGTATTCCCGTGATAACCATGTTCCAGGACCGCTATTTTTTCCCTGCCCGTAAAATGACGGGCCATTCTGATGGCCAGATCGGATGCTGCACTACCTGAGTTTACAAAAAATACCTTGGATAATTGTTCGGGAAAATATGTAAGCAGCCTATGTCCGTAATTCAACATTTCATCAAAGAGATACCTGGTGTTTGTATTGAGTCGGGCCATAGTCTTCTGACCGGCTGAAACCACATGAGGGTGGCTATGCCCGGCAAGCATTATGTTGTTATAAGCATCCAGGAAGGTGTTTCCTTCGGCATCATACATATACTGAAACGCTGCCTGATTCATATGGATGGGAAGCTCATAACTCAGGGATAAGGAACTGCTAAAATGTTCAGCCCTATTTTGCAACAGAGTTGAAAGTTTCGGAGGCCTCTCCTTTTCAAACCCTGCAGCTTCCCTGAACTTGTTTTTGGCACGTATGGGATTTATAGCCAACCAGTCCGCGAGTAGTTTCCATGCTGCTTCTTCACTAATCGTGATATATTCGGAATCAGGATATTTTGTTTTGTGGTAAGCCGAATTACATACACTGGTGCATAACCTGGCCGCAACCAGGTAGTAAAGCACATCCATTTCCTGTAGCTCCAAAGGATGTTGCTTATGATATCCCCTGATTACCTCCTGGGCTATTTCCAGCGGGTGTTCCTTCCCCATCATTACATAAGTAATTGCCACGGCCAGCTCATTAACGAGCCAGGAGTAACACATATCCCCAAAATCTATAATCCCGCTAACCCTGTTATGCTGTACCAATACGTTCCAATCATTAGCATCATTGTGAATTATGGCTTTTCGCAATTGAAACCGCAGGGGTTCCAGCACTTCCTTGTATTGCATATAAAAATACCTTACAAGGCTTTGTTTTGATTCACTTTCTACATAGGGCAGATAGGTAAGATTCAACGGAAAATATTGAAGATCCCATGGTGATTCAAGGAGAGCCAGTGCCTGGGGAGTGCATTTAGAAAGTGCTTTGTCCATCCTCCCTAAAAATTCACCAAAGGAAAGTAGCAACTCAGATGAGTGGGCTACCTCGCCCAGAAAATCACCTTCTATATACGTCAGGAGTCTTATAAGGTGATTTTTATACTCGGATGCAACTTCAGAATTCACCATAGGGATCTCAGATGGAAAGTCCATCCCCTTTAAGGCTGAAAGTGCTTGGAGCACTTTACCTTCGGCCCTGGCCAACATTTCCGATGCCACGGTCTTATCGGTAATCTTCAGAATATAATAGTTCCCCTGGGCAGCAATTTTATAATTCTGACTACCATATCCCTCCAGAGGTGTAACAGTGCTCGCCTCAAGTTCGTAAACCCCTTTCAGTATATCTGAAATGTTTTTCATTTGCCTCAATGATAAGGTAAACTTAGCACATTTTTGAAAAGCGCAAAACTCTGTCGGGAAGTCAAAACGAATTGAGAAACTTTAAGGAAATCTGTGCGGCCTTCTTATAAAGAATTCTCTATATTTAGAGTAGCAATAAAAGACATTAAATCAACAAAAAACATGAAAAAATTAGTATGCATTTTGGGCATTGCCCTTATGATGCCCCTGGTTCACTTTGGCCAGAATTTTGAGTTTAAGGCATCGGAAATTAACATAGAATACGAAAAGTTTGTTTTACCCAACGGACTAACACTGATTGTTCACGAAGATCACAAAGCGCCTATCGCGGCTGTGAATGTGTGGTATCATGTAGGTTCCAAGAATGAGAAACCGGGAAAAAGTGGTTTTGCGCATTTATTTGAACACCTAATGTTTAATGGGAGTGAAAATTACAATGATGACTATTTCCAGGCCCTGGAACGAATAGGGGGAACTGATTTAAATGGAACTACCAATTCTGATCGTACAAATTATTTCCAGAATGTTCCTGTTTCGGCTCTTGATCAGGTGTTGTTCCTGGAATCGGACCGTATGGGCCATTTATTAGGGGCAATTGATCAGGCCAAGCTCGATGAACAGCGGGGAGTAGTACAAAACGAGAAGCGGCAGGGGGAGAATCAACCCTATGGAAAGCAATGGGATTACCTAACAAAGGCCATGTA
>CBDUAW010000424.1:0-2347 GCA_965365215.1 uncultured Eudoraea sp.
CGTAAGCTTCAGGTTGTCTTGCAATGGCTTCCATAGCCTGGCCACCGATTCTACCGATACCCACACCTACACCGATTACAATAAGTCCTGCACCTACAATACGTGGAATTGACATAATATATATAGTTAAAAATTAAACATTCAAATTAATGAGCTTCGGCATGCTCGTGTTCTTCAGAGGCAAATCCGAAATACAGTGCCGAAAGCATGGTGAAAATATATGCCTGTAACAGGGCCACCAAGATCTCAATCAGGGAAATGGCAAATGCCAGTCCAAATGAAAGGGAACTCCCTATCCAGTTTTTAAATATGAACATTAATCCTATTAAACTCATAATCACAATATGGCCGGCCTGCATATTGGCATAAAGACGGATCAGAAGCGAAAATGGCTTAATAAAGATTCCCAATATTTCTATGGGTATCAGAATTATGTATAGTGGAAACTTGGCAATCCAGGGCATAGAATCCCCTAATGGATCGAACAAGTGTTTCCAGTAATCCTTGGTCCCGGTAAAGTTGGTGATTAAGAAAGTAAGAATTGCCAATGCCGTAGTGATCGCGATATTCCCGGTTACATTAACCCCCAGAGGTGTTAATCCGAACATATTCAGGAACCAGATAAAGAAAAAGATCGTTAAGAGAAATGGCATATATTTCTTGTATCTTTTTTCCCCTATGGTAGCAATTGCAATATCATCTCTGATGTATAGAATAACCGGTTCGAAAAAACGCCCTGCCCCCTGAGCAATCCCATTATTTTTGGAATAGGAACGTGCAAGACCCCTGAATAAAAGGAACATCAAAAACCCTGTAATAATGATCATCACTACGCTTTTAGTAATGGAAAAATCAAGGGGCTGAATGTTTGTGGGATGCTCATCTTCACCATAGCTAATAGTCCCTTCGGCATCTGTACGGTAAATCTTACTGTGATATAATTTGTAGTACTTGCCATCTACTTCGGCCAGGGACTCGCCGTGATTGAATTTAGAGGAAGAAAAAACTTTCAATCCCTCGTCCCAAAGAATTACAGGAAGTGGAAATCCAACATATACATGTTTCCCATTATCTGCAGTGTAGGAAAAGAGTGAAAAATCGTGTGAATCTTTCAGGTGATGTATGATGTACTCGTCAATCTCGGTTTTAATGTCCTGTTCTCCTTCTTCTGCACTATCCTTAGCAAAAATGGAAACATTTACTAATAATGCTGTTACTAAGAAGAGTTTAGCCAAAAATGATTGTCGCATATTGCTCTAGAAATTGGGTCTCTAAAAATCGGTGCAAATGTAAGTCATTCTGATAAAAAGAAAAAAGCATTTGCGCTTTTATTTTGAGCAACAAAATCAAGGATTTCCCTTTATTGGGATTCGGTCTGTTTTAGTAATTTCAGCAAGGCCAAAGTCTCTACAAGCAAACAGGTAATATACGGGATGAAAAAGTAGAAGAATTCCGTTTTGGTCAGATCGCCATCCTGCGAAAAAAGTGGCTCCAAAATCACAAAATAGGCTGCAAATTTTAAGGCACTGCCAAAGAGAAAAAGAAATCCCAAATATTCACTCTTTGCTGCAGCAAAACGCAGTAAGGCCAAAAATATTCCCAGGGCCAAAAGGAAGTTAACCAGATAGGCAATGCCTAATTTCTCAAAATCTATCGGCACTTCCCGGGCATATAAAAAGGCAAAATGCAGCAACCCTATTATCAGAAGGGCAAGGAGTGTTTGGCCGGTAAATATGAAAGCTTTTTTATTCAACTCAGGAGTTCAGCTTTTTTGTTTGTTTAATAACCAGGTACATGGCGATAACCACTGCCAGTAAGGTTAGAAAAATAGTGTAGGTGTTTTTTTCGTTCTGGTATTTCTCATCGAGCCATTGCCCGGCCCAGGCTCCCAGATAAATTATTACCCCCATCTGAACAGCTATTCCCGTTAAACTCAGCCAGTAATTTGGTTTTTTCTTTGGTTCAGGCATTGCTATAACAAGATAGTAAAAGAATAGCAGATTCTCCCCTGGCCATACTGAATACCCAGGTATCACAATGCGGGAGGTGTCCCCAACTTGTCACTAATCTAAACCATTCAGGGGTTTAAGAGACTTTTGCAGGCTCCCCTGTTCCTTTGGAATTGCCGCTCAATGCAGATTTTAGACCTGTTTGTGTTGAAGTAGATCCTGCTGAGCTGCCGGTAGAACTCAATCCTGCTTTTCCTTTCATGGTACAAGATGCATTAAAGGTAGCCCCTGGTTCCACAGCTAGCTTTGTTACGGAGACCGTGCCTTCAATAACGGCAGAGGATTTCAGGAATTTTTTCATGATTATTCACCCATTTAGACCTTGTCCGCAATAGGAA
>CBDUAW010000425.1:0-2337 GCA_965365215.1 uncultured Eudoraea sp.
AATGCGTTCAGACGGGGATGTGAAAAAGGCTTTTGCCGAGGCAGACCAGGTATTGGAACGTACTTATGAATCACCTTTTCTACCGCATAACTGTCTTGAACCAATGAATTTCTTTGCGGATATCACAGATGAAAAAGTGCACCTGGTGGGTCCAATACAAACCCCTGAGTGGAAAGCCGGGGTTGTTGCCAAACTCCTTAGCAGGGAACCTAAGGATATTCTCCTGGAAATGACACGGATGGGCGGAGGTTTTGGAAGAAGGCTCTATGGAGATTTTGTCATTGAGGCAGCAGAGATTGGCGATGCGATCAGGAAACCAGTAAAAGTAGTCTACTCAAGAGATGATGATATGGCAGACGGTATCTACCGAATGGCCATAAAATACAGAATTAAGGCCGGGGTGAAAGATGGGAAGGTAACAGCCTATCATCTGAAAGAAGCGGCCGTTAATTCCAATATGTACGGCCTTATTCCAAATTTCTTTCCGGCAGGGGCTATAGAGAACTACCAGGTAGATGTGGCCAAATATGATAGTAATATTACCACCGGAGCCTGGAGGGCCCCGTATACCAATTTCCTGGCCTTTGCCGAACAGAGCTTCTTTGATGAGCTGGCAGAGCTTATGGAAGTAGACCGGGTACAACTCAGGTTAGATCTTTTGGAAAAGGTAAAAGGTACTACGGACGACAGGATTCAGTATTCTCCCGAAAGGATGGAGAAAGTCATCAAGGCTGTAGTAGAGAAATCGGGCTGGGGCAACCAGTCAGAAGGGGTATATCAGGGCTTTGTGAACTACTACTGCCATAACAGTCATGTAGCCGAAGTAGCAGATGTGGTTATTGAGAACGACAAACCAGTGGTGAAAAAAGTAACCTGCGTAGTTGATTGTGGCATAGTGATTAACCCATTAGGCGCCAAAAACCAGGCTGAAGGTGGGGTAATAGATGGTATTGGCCATGCTATGTTTGGAGACTTTGGATTTGAAGCAGGGAAACCTACTGCGACCAATTTTGACAGGTACCGCCTGATTAGGATGCAGGACGCGCCAGTGGTAGAGGTGCATTTCATGGAGAATGAACATTCCCCAACAGGTTTGGGAGAGCCTACATTACCTCCTGCAGGAGGGGCTATTGCAAACGCATTCAAGGCAGCCACAGGAAACAGACTATATCAACAACCCTTTAATAAATTTCCGGAATTACTTTCTGTTCCGGAAAAAGAAATTATCGGTTAATATGAATATTTTATTATTTGGAATTACCAAGGACATTGTAGGCAGCTCTACTTTGTCCTTGTCTGATTCTGAGGGCCGGGAAATACAAACGGTAAAGGCCTTAAAAAATCATTTAAAGGAAAAGTATCCAAAACTGGGAGAATTGGATACCCTGGCCATTGCTATTAATAGTGAATATGCCCAGGACAATAATATAATTCAATTAGGTGATGAAATAGCCCT
Organism: uncultured Eudoraea sp.; assembly: GCA_965365215.1. Taxonomy (GTDB): domain Bacteria; phylum Bacteroidota; class Bacteroidia; order Flavobacteriales; family Flavobacteriaceae; genus Lentiprolixibacter. Next base: position 1,457 of record CBDUAW010000425.1, read on the forward strand.
CATCCCTCCGGTTAGCGGGGGTTAAATTTAGAAGAAGTTAATGCTTATAGACAATCATAATAGAGTAATAAATTACCTCCGCCTGGCCGTTACGGACCGGTGTAACCTGCGCTGTAATTACTGTATGCCCTCCGAAGGCATCGATTTTGCAAAGCGTGAAAACCTCTTGTCGATTACTGAACTTTCCAAATTGGCAAGGATCATGACCCAGATGGGGATAGATAAAATACGGATTACCGGGGGTGAGCCTTTTGTGAGAAAAGACCTGATGGTGTTATTGCGCAATCTGGTTGAGATAGAAGAACTCATAGAACTCTCGGTTACTACAAATGCCACCCTTATTGGGCCTTATATTGATGAGCTAAAGGAGTTGGGGATAAAAAATATAAATGTTAGTCTCGATGCCATAAACCGGGAAACCTTTGAACGGATTACACGCCGGAATGCATATGACACCGTGCACGAGAACTTGATCAGGCTTATTACGGAAGGTTTCAACGTCCGTATAAATTTTATAGTCCTGGACGGTCAAAATATACAGGATATGATTCCCATTCTGGATTTGCAAAAACACTACGAGGTATCTGTCCGGTTTTTGGAAGAAATGCCATTTAATGGAGGAAGTCGTGATATCCAAAAATTAAGATGGGATTATAAAGGGATACTTAATTACATTCGCGAACACTATCCCGAATTTGAAAAACTACCCGCACCAGAAACTTCTACAGCCATCAATTACAAGATAAAGGACAGACTTTAAAGAAAGCAGATAAAGGTAGTGAAGTTGCTATTTCCATACGAGGAATTGAAGTCGGACGTGATATTGGTAAAGACGAAACGCTTTTTGTGAATCATTTCTGCATTAATATAATATAATCTTC
>CBDUAW010000426.1:0-2328 GCA_965365215.1 uncultured Eudoraea sp.
TCCATGGCCCCGGTACTCATTTTCACATTTACATTGGCATCGGGTAAGGTCTGTCCCACATTTAAATCATTGGGCAGTTCAATGTCTGTTCCCGAAATATTCAGCTCCATGTCTTCATAGGCCTCAAACATCTTATTATTGATCAGGGAGGCGTAATCGATCTTTACCACATTGTTTTCACAACTAAACGTAAAATTAGATTCCAGGATAATGTCCCCATTCGGATCCTCGTGTTCCATATTCATGGTAGCAGTGGTTTTGTTGCCCGTAGTTGCCACTTCCGAAACCACATAGGTTACGATCCCAACCACTTTATCCTTACCATTATAAGAGGTATACTCCATTGTACTCCCGTCTTTCATGGGATAAAACTTGCTGCATTCCTGAGCCACCACATTGAACGTAAAAAGGAGTATGAAAATGAGTATGTAATTCCGCTTTCTCATTTCTTATAACTTATCCTTTGTTAAAACCCGTTAATTGGCTCCAACTGATCATTTTTCCTTTTTTGTTGAAGTCTTGTTGCTTTACGGTACCCACGCCTTCTGCTATCCATTGCTTGGCTGAACCGGTTATTTTCACTCCCATTTTGGATTCAAAATCATAGGTAAGCAAAACACAATCGAAGGTACCTGCTGGGGTAGTCACCTTTTCTTTCCCCGATACTCTGCGATTAGTGATCTTTACATTCAATTTGAGTTTTATGGGGTTCATGTTGATTGTCATCAGCATTTCGGCGTTGGGTAACTCCCGCCCTTCCAAGAGCTCATTGGGAATGAATAAATTGGTTCCGGAAACCTCAATTTCCATATCCTTGTATTGCTCCATGATCCCAGGGGCTCCCAGGGATTTAAAATCAACTGCAATCCCGTCATCTATACATCGGATCTCATATTCGGAGGTTGCAGTTTGCTTCCCTTTCTTGTCCGTCATCTCATATGCCAATAACGCCCAATCCGAACCGGCATCTTTTACGCTGTAATCAATTACGGCCGACTCTTTATCTCCTTTGTCATAAGAGGTAATCTGAAAAGTGGTGCCTTGCTGCAGTGGATAATAGGTGCTGCACACTTCCTGAGCAACTAAGCTGGAAACACTTGCTAAAAATAGGGCTAGAATCTTAAGGATGTTTTTCATAATTATATTCGTTTAAATACTACACGTCTGTTTTGGGCTTTTCCATCTACAGTGCCATTGTCGCCCACAGGCTCACTTTCACCTTTGCCCTCAGTTTGAAGCCGACCGGCATCTATCTGATATACATTGACCAGGGCATTCTTTACGGCTTCAGCCCTATCTTGGGAGAGTTTCATGTTAGCGCCTTCTTCTCCATCGGCATCTGTGTGTCCAATAATGTTAAGTTTCATGGCCTTTTCCTGCATTAAAACCTGTGAAATTTGCCGGATGATTCCCATAGACTGGGGCTGGATATTGGCAGACCCGGAATCGAACAAAATGCCATTTGTGGATACCTCCCCCTCTGCAATGAGCTTTCTCCTCAGATCAACTCCTCCTTCTGCCACTTTCAGATTAGAAATAAACAAGCTTTCTTTACCGTCCTTGAAACTATTCAAGTGAAATTTGAGTGCAGTAATTACATTTTCCGGGGGGATCATCCTCGGGATATCCACATACTTTTTCTCATTAACCCATAAACGAAACCGTTGTTTATTAACTGCGATAGAAATATGAGGTTGATTCATGACCGCCTCCCTTAAATCGGCATTTACCACATTGTTGATTTTAGTCGCGCTACCGTTGCGAGTATAATTTTTAACACGCACACCAATGGGAGAATACTGGCAAAAGGGAATTAAGGCGTAGGCATATGCGCTGCCAGGACTAAAATTGTTGTTCTCACTTAGTTCAACCTGAAGGGTGGCAGTAGAAGAAGTCTGTCGATCAAGGCCAACGGCCATAACATCAAATTCAATGGTATATTCCTCAGGAAGGCTGGGGACATCAGGAATGTAATAGGTGGCATGCCCCGGTAAAATCTTGAGCCATTTTTGCGGGGATTCATTGATGGTCACAACCTCGCCACTTCCGTTCGTATTCCATTTGGAAGGGAAGTCACCTACAAAATCATTCGAGAAATCATCAAAGAATAAAAGCTTGTCTCCCGGGACATAATCAAACTTGCTATAAACCGTTATGCTGTTTGGATTCCCGGGGGAATTCATATTGCTATTTCCACCTTGCGGATTGTTGGGATTGCCATTGCCCCCCTGGGGCGCTGGAGGAGCCTGTGGATCGTTTTTTTTCTGTCCCGGCTCAAGGATACTGTCCAGGACTTCATCGGTCTTCTTGGATGCTTCCCGGTCTACC
>CBDUAW010000427.1:0-2308 GCA_965365215.1 uncultured Eudoraea sp.
CGGAATTAAAAGCGATGAGGCTCTCTTTTTTTTCGGTTGGTATTTGGTGGATCTTATTTAGCCAGTATACTTTTTTTCACCTGCCCAAAGGTAATAAGCGGCGGGGCGAACGCAGCCATATTATTTTAAATGGTTTTCGTGAATTAAAAGGGGTCTGGCGGCAGCTCCAGAAAGAAACAAGGCTAAAACGCTATCTGGGCGCCTTTTTTGTGTATAGCATGGCCGTGCAGACAGTAATGCTTATTGCAGCCTACTTTGGTGAGGAAGAAATCAACTGGGGATCAGATGAAGAGCGTACTACGGGTCTTATCGTTAGCATATTGCTCATTCAGCTGGTAGCTATCCTTGGGGCCACCTTAACTGCCAGGGCATCAAGGGCATTTGGAAACATCAATACCCTTATGGTAATTAACGCTTTGTGGATTTTCATTTGTATATATGCTTTTTTCCTGGTCACTCCCAATGATTTTTATATCGCTGCCGGCTGCGTAGGAATGGTAATGGGAGGGATCCAGGCCTTATCCAGGTCTACCTACTCCAAGTTTATTCCCAAGACTATTGATACGGCTTCTTTCTTTAGTTTTTACGATGTATCAGAAAAAATAGGTATTGTAATCGGAACCTTTCTTTATGGGGTGGTGGCTCAATTCACTGGAAGTATGCGAAATGCCACGATTTTCCTGGGACTCTTTTTCCTGGTGGGGTTGTTGCTCCTTACGAGGGTAAATAAAAAAAGCCCCGCCTAAACAGACGGAGCTTTAATGGCTGTTCGTTTTTCTGTGTTTATCCTTTGCTTATATCCCCAGATCCTGAGGCTTTGCTGTCTATCTTGTCCGGATTTCCTTTGTAAATAATATCTCCTGATCCCGAAACTCTTGCCTTAAGTAATTTGTTCGCTGTCACTTTTATATTGGCAGAACCGGAAACGTTGGCGTACACATTGTCCGCAATCATATCAAAGGCTTTTACATCCCCACTTCCTGATACAGTCACTTCAAAATTCCCTGCATTACCACTTAATTCTATGTCCCCAGATCCGGATATGGTCGCCTCCAGATCATCGGCTTCAATTTCCAGACTAATATCTCCGGAGCCAGACATTGTAGCTGAGAAAGAATCCGCTTTCATAAGATCTCGTCCTACAATATCCCCGGATCCTGATAGGGCCACTTTATTAATCTCCTCAACCGGCACAGTGACATGAATTCCTTCTTTCCAGTTGGAACTTTGAAGGTTATAACCCTTTTTTACTTTTACGGTTAGCTTCCCATTCTTAACTTCTGTTATGATGTATTCGAGTAGGTTTTCCTCTCCTTTGATCTTCAATTCACCTTCTCGTCCGCTAACCAGATCCACGTCGAACCATCCGGCTACTGCTACGGCATCATATTCCCCAACAGACCGGTCTATCGTTACTACATTGCCATTCCCTTTTACCTTTTTTCCCCATTGTGCTGTACAACTGAGGGTAAATAGAGCTATAATACTAAGGCTTAATAATCTTTTCATTGTCTTTGCTTTTTTGTTGATTTATTAATTTTTGGAGAAGGAAACACTTCCGTATTCGCTGGTAATTGAAACCATATTACCACTGTTTGCGGATCCGTGATATCCTTTGTAAAATCGTTCTCCGGATTTTTCTCTGCTAATGTTTATTTCGAATTCGTCTTTTCCGCTTACTCCGGCATATTCTGTTGAGATCTCAAAGTCAAAAGCGTATTGCGGATCATACCCTATTTTAATCCCGGTATAGTCAGACTGCACATTGATACTCCCTGCATCGGCAGCCATATTACTAATTTTCAGTGAGCCGTAATCGGCATTCACGTCAACATTGCCATGCACGGTACCCAATTTTACATTTACATAGTCTCCACTGCCTTGAACATTCTCCACTTCTCGTACTTCCAAGCTGCCGTAATCTGAAGAATACTCAAGATTTTCCATTAGTTCAATTACTGAGTTGGTGTAGTCTGCATTAATTTGAAGATTACCTGCCTTTCCAATAGTGTATCCGGAGTAATCTGCCATAATTTTGGCACTGTTTACATAGTCTATGCTCGATTTGGAAGTGTAATCAAACCTTAGTTCATTATTTCTTCCTCTGAGTTCGCCAATTTCCAAACGGCCGTAATCACAGCTGATCTTGGCATGCCCGTCTATCCTGTCCAGATTTATCCCCCCATAGTCATTGCTGAGGTGAACACTGTTTTTTACCGGGAGTTTGATGGTGTAGTTGATCTGCATATTGACATTGCTGTTTTTACCCCAATTCCAATTCCAGCCACTTTTCCCCTTAGCGAATTTG
>CBDUAW010000428.1:0-2305 GCA_965365215.1 uncultured Eudoraea sp.
AACAAAAATATTTGAATAATTATGACTATAACAAAGCCATTTACCTAATGAGCGAGTTTCCTTTTTTGGATAATGGTTTTATAGTTTTAAAGGAAGATTCGGCTTACGCCTCTCCAATAGGCACGCTGTACTTTGAGTATTACAGGGATCTTAAAGCGATAAAAGATAGAATTACGCAAGATCGGCATTTAATCCAATGTGTGGTAGGCAAGGGTATTATTCCCGGAGAGATTCCTTTTGGAAAAACGCAAATGCCTGCTCTGAATGATTACGCCGACAATTTAGATACTGTTGAATTCCTGTTAAAAACATAACACAATAATTCCGTTTTAAGCGCTGCTTTTTGATCATATTTTACAACCTTTGCAGCCTATTGTAATCCACTGGAAATGAAAAAACATAATTTTAGCGCAGGCCCGTGTATACTACCTAAGGAGGTAATGCAAAAAGCGGCCGAAGCGGTACTTGAATTAGACGGGATTGGGCTTTCCCTTATTGAGATTTCACACAGGAGCAAGGAATTTGTTGAGGTCATGGAAACGGCAAGGTCTTTAGCTCTGGAATTATTGGGTCTTGAAGGGAAAGGATATTCAGCTCTGTACCTACAGGGAGGTGCCAGTTTAGAATTCCTCATGGTTGCTTACAATCTGTTGGAAAAAAGAGCGGGCTATGTCAACACCGGAACCTGGAGCAGCAAGGCCATTAAGGAAGCACAGCTTCTGGGAGATGTGGTAGAATTGGCTTCATCTAAGGACAAGAATTTTAATTATATCCCCAAGGGTTACGGTATTCCTGAAGATCTGGATTACCTACACCTCACATCAAATAATACCATCTTTGGGACACAGATAAAAGAATTTCCACAAACCTCCGTCCCCATGGTATGTGATATGAGCTCTGATATTTTTTCCCGCCAACTCGATTTTTCCAAGTTCGACCTTATTTATGCCGGGGCACAGAAAAACATGGGTCCTGCCGGAACAACCCTTGTAGTCGTAAAAAATGATCTACTGGGAAAAGTTAGCAGGAAAATTCCATCTATGTTGAACTATCAAGTCCATATTGACAAGGACAGTATGTTTAATACTCCATCTGTTTTCGCGGTCTATGTATCAATGCTAACCTTACAATGGCTAAAGGACATGGGAGGTATCTCGGCTATTGAAGAAATAAACGAAAAAAAGGCCAAGCTAATTTACTCTGAAATTGATCTAAATCCCCTCTTCAAAGGCTTCGCAAAAAGTGAGGATCGTTCCAATATGAATGCCACCTTCACCCTGGCAGATGAGACCTTAAAGGAAACCTTTGATGAAATGTGGAAGGCCGCCGGAATTAACGGGCTTAACGGTCACAGGTCCGTGGGAGGTTACAGGGCCTCCATGTACAATGCATTGTCACTCGAGAGCGTAGGAGTTTTGGTAGATGTTATGAGCGATTTGGAACGCAAAGCTTAAACGAATTGCGGATAGTTAAAATGATTAATATAGTATAATTCAATTCCCAGGGACAACCTATGAAAATTCTTGCAAACGACGGCATATCATCCAATGGTATAAATGCCCTTGAAAAAGAAGGCTTCCAAGTAATTACCACAAAAGTTGCCCAGGAGCAACTCATCGATTTTATAAATTCTGAGGAAGTAGTTGGTCTCCTGGTGAGAAGTGCTACCCAGGTCCGCAAAGAACTGATCGATGCCTGCCCCGGATTAAAACTTATTGGCCGAGGAGGTGTTGGCATGGATAATATTGATGTGGAATATGCCCGGAGCAAGGGCCTGCACGTAATAAATACCCCGGCAGCTTCCTCAGAGTCGGTGGCGGAATTGGTTTTTGCCCACCTCTTCGGAGGGGTTCGGTTTTTATATGACGCCAACCGAAATATGCCCCTGGAGGGAGATCAGAATTTTAAAAAACTAAAAAAAACCTACGCCAAAGGGATGGAGCTACGCGGAAAAACCCTGGGGCTGATTGGTTTCGGGAGAATAGGTAGGGCTACCGCAAAAATTGCCCTCGGCATTGGCATGAAAGTCGTTTATCACGATCCCTTCATTGAGGAAGCGGAGGTGGACCTTGATTTTTTTGATGGCCAAAAACTTCATTTTTCCTTTAAAAGCCTTTCTAAAAATGAGGTATTAAAAGAAGCTGATTTTATTAGCCTTCACGTTCCTGCACAAAAGGAATATATCATTGGTAAAGCAGAATTTGAGATCATAAAGCCCGGCTGTGGTTTAGTAAACGCCGCCAGAGGTGGGGTCATAGATGAAGTTGCGCTTATTGAAGCGCTCGAAAGTGGAAAAGTTAATTTT
>CBDUAW010000429.1:0-2305 GCA_965365215.1 uncultured Eudoraea sp.
CAGCAAATTGGCAGATTTATCAATTCCCGGTTCAATGATCACCTCGGGATCACTGTCTTTAGAGCAATTTAGCAACAGCAGCCCAATGGCCAGGAATAAGAAGTATCTTGATTTTTTCATAGCGTCATTTTCAAATATAACACATAAACGAAAGATTAGGAGAACTATTATCTTTTCATGATTAACTGAGCTAAATAGTCGAAATGCTCCCCATAACCTATCAGAATACACTCAAACCCTTGATTTTCGGCAATTTCTTTCAGGAGGTCAAATCCGATGTAAAACCAGGGAAAGGGCTCGCTTAATTTTTTTTTGTAGGAGACCCTAAAATCTACCTCTCCGTAGTAATCCAAATGTCCCGGGATGGTGTATCCTCCATCCTCTTCGTCCTCAAACATATAGATAATATCGGTTGAATCTGTCAGGATCTGACCGCCGGGGTTAAGAAGTGTTTTTAGATGATTTAGAAACGACCCCAACTGCTTTATGCGACCTGCCATGCCAATCCCGTTCATCAGGAGCAAAAGGGTGTCGTACTTTTGCCCGGAATGTTCCAGGATGTCTTGTACAACGGCCTTGTTTATGCCCCGCTTCCTTGTAATGTTAATAGCGCCTTCGGAGGTATCAATCGCAGAAATGTCAAAACCCTTCTCTTTCAGGTATAAACTATGACTACCGGCACCGCAACCAATATCCAGGATTTTTCCTCTGCATAGTTCAAGCGCCTGTTGCTCCAGGACGGGCATCTCCTTAAAATCCCTGAAGAGATAGGGCAGAGGTAGTTTATCTTCTACCCCCAGGGAGATGAAGGTGATCAGGTCCTCGCTGTATTTTCCGTTATGGTAGTCTGTTATAGCCTCGCCAAAGAGATCCATCTTTTTTTGTCTATTCAGTGCAAATGTGAGACTTTTGGATGTAACCTGAAAATTACTCCCATACCTGCGTGGATAAGGAAAAACAAGATATGGCCGAAAAATTAGCTGAACTACCGGCAAAGGCCAGTGAGCGATACAAGGAAAATAAAAAGGTATTTTCCCAGCTTAGAAAAAGGCCGCCTAAAAATTTTGATCAGATGATGTTGGAACTGCATAATGAGGAGTTTTCCAGGACAGATTGCCTTAATTGTGCAAATTGTTGCAAAACAACCGGGCCTCTTTTTACAAATGCGGATATTAGCCGCATTTACAAAAAATTAAAGATGAAACCTGGAAAGTTCATCGATACATTTCTAAGTATAGATGAGGAGGATGACTATGTATTGCAACACCTGCCCTGCGCCTTCCTGGGAGAGGACAATGCTTGTAGTATATATGATTTCAGGCCTAAAGCCTGCCGGGAATTTCCTCATACGGACCGAAAGAACTTCCACCAAATTGCTAACCTCACCCTGAAAAATGTGGAAGTTTGCCCTGCAGCATATAATATCGTTGAGAAAATGAAGAAACGCTTAGCGCAAAAATAATTGCCTGAAGGCAAGCTTTATGTGGCTATCGGCCAGTTTTACGGAATATAGTATTTTTACTTTATGGAGTGGCTTATTAATTATTTCGAAACCATCCCGTCTTCTCACAGGAGTCTCCTGTTAGTATCGGGAATTACCTTCTTTTGGTTGCTGGAGGGGGCGGTACCCCTTTTTAAGTTCAATTATAAAAAATGGCGTCATGCCCTTCCCAATTTCTTTTTTACGCTGACCACCATCATTATCAACTTCGCCCTTGCTTTTTTACTATTGCGGACGAGCGATTGGGTGGCGGCAAATGATTTCGGAATTATTAATTGGCTCCCCGGACTTCCCCTCTGGGCCTATGTATTGCTGGGGGTTTTGCTATTAGATCTGATAGGGGCCTACCTTGCACACTATGTGGAACATCAGGTAAAACCCTTGTGGATGATCCATTTGGTACACCACACAGATCACGAAGTAGATACTACCACGGCCAACCGGCATCACCCTTTGGAAAGCCTTATCCGGTTTTCATTTACACTGTTTGGTGTTTTTATAATCGGCACGCCTATTGGGATAGTGATGCTTTACCAATCGCTCTCCCTCGTAGCCACACAATTCAGTCACGCTAATATCCGCTTGCCCAGGGCAGTTGATCATATCATAAGTTATGTGATTGTATCTCCCGATATGCACAAGGTACACCACCATTACGTCTTGCCTTACACTGATTCCAATTACGGGAATATCTTTGCAATTTGGGATCGTCTTTTTGGCACCTATATGGAGTTAGACCGGGAACAAATTGTGTATGGGGTGGATACCTTTCCTGACGAGATAGAAAACGCCAGTATCAAAGGC
>CBDUAW010000430.1:0-2301 GCA_965365215.1 uncultured Eudoraea sp.
TTGGGGCAGGGGTCGATTTCCTTTTTGAAGATCCGGAATTGCCTGCCTTGCCCATAACCCGGGTGGTAGATCCGGTTTTAGCATCGGATATGTCAGAATTTGTGATCGGCGCTATTCTTGCCTACCTGAAAAATTTCAACAGTTACAAGGCCGATCAATTACGCAATCAATGGAATCCAAAGCCCTACAGAAGGATTAACCAGGTACGGGTTGGGATTATGGGCCTGGGAGAATTAGGGGCTACCCTGGCAAAAGACCTTCTGTCTATGGGGTTCACAGTTTCTGGCTGGGCCAATTCTAAAAAGGACTGGAAGGGGATGGCTATATTTGCAGGTCCGGACGAATTGCCTGAATTTCTAAACCAAGCTGATATTCTGGTTTGTCTGCTGCCACTAACCAATGAAACCAGGGGTATCCTTAATTCCGGGCTTTTTGAAAAACTTCCCAGGGGAGCCTATGTTATTAATGTGGCGAGGGGTGGCCACTTAAAAGACCAGGACCTGCTCAATATGCTCGATAACGGACATCTTTCCGGTGCTTTTCTGGATGTGTTCCACAACGAGCCTTTAGAGACTTCGCACCCGTTTTGGCAGCATCCCAAAATTGATATGACCCCGCATATTGCCAGTGTTTCTGATATAGATTCTGTGGTGCCACAATTACTGGAAAACTACTCAAGACTCCTGGAGGGAAAGCCACTATATAATATCGTTTCCAGAGATCGTGGATATTAATTGAAAAGATTTCCTCCCAAAATTTCATTCCAGTGTAAAAATCGTATAGTTTTGCAAAATTGGAGTAAAAGTAACTCCTGCCTGTACTAAAATTCTTAACCTTCAACCCAGTATTTCATTGCGGATACAGACTGAACATATTGAAAAAAAACTGTACGATTACCAGTTACAGGACCTCAATACCATTTTTACGCACTTGAAAGACGCTCCGGAAGACATCAATCTGCTCTATCAATTGCCAACAGGTGGCGGGAAAACGGTTGTATTTTCTGAAATAACAAGGCGTTTTATACAGCAGCAAAAAAAGAAGGTAGTAGTCCTCACGCACCGAATTGAACTTAGTGTACAGACGTCCAGAATGCTCGACGGTTTCGGGGTACAGAACAAGATCATTAATAGTGAGGTAAAAGAACTGAAAGACCAGGATGATTTCATGTGCTTTGTGGCTATGGTGGAAACCTTAAACAACAGGCTGCAGGAAGGAGTTGTAGCGCTCAACAATATTGGTCTGGTGATCATAGATGAAGCCCATTACAACTCCTTTAGGAAACTATTCAAGTATTTTGAGAAGTCGGCCATTCTCGGCGTAACGGCCACACCATTGAGTTCAAATATTAAGCTCCCCATGAAGGATAACTACAAGAAACTAATTGTAGGGGAGTCTATTGAATCGCTTATTCAAAAAAAGTTCCTCGCCAGGGCCAAGATGTATAATTATGATGTAAGCCTGAGGTCACTTAAACTGGGAATTAGCGGAGATTATACCGTAAAATCTTCAGACGAGTTATACGGGAATCAAAATATGCTTGGGAAACTTCTTGGCGCCTATGAAGAAATAGCCAAAGGGACCAAGACCCTTATTTTCAACAATGGGATAAATACGTCCCGTTATGTTTACGAGGTATTTAAAAAGGCAGGATATAACATCAGGCACCTGGATAATAAGAATTCCTCTTCAGAACGAAAGGAGATTTTACAGTGGTTTTCAGAGACCCCGGATGCTATTTTGACCTCTGTTAGTATCCTGACTACCGGCTTCGATGAACCTACAGTGGAGACCATTATCCTTAACAGGGCCACCCGTTCTTTAACCCTTTATTTTCAGATGATAGGACGGGGATCACGGATTTTGCCGAACAAGGAAGATTTTACCGTCGTAGACCTGGGAAATAACATGGCCCGCTTTGGGATGTGGGATGCCCCGGTAGATTGGCAGGAGATCTTTCACTTTCCCGACTTCTTCCTCGAAAACATTAAAAATGATGAGGATATTGAGCGTGATTTCGTATACGAAATGCCTCCGGAATTACGGGAAAAATTCAGCAAGTCAGTTAATATCGATTTTGACGTTAAGGAAGAATACAAAAAGGCCTTTGCCAAGGGCCTGAAATCAAAAACAGTTTTAGAAAAAAGCATAGAGCAACACGCTGAGATATGCGTGGAAAACAGTGAAGATGTTTTTGACGCCCGTATCCTTGCCAAGCAGCTAAAGGAAGAGATAACTTACCGTGTGAAGCAATATTCCTATTGTATTATGAACAATACAAAGAATTACAAAGAGTGGCTT
>CBDUAW010000431.1:0-2301 GCA_965365215.1 uncultured Eudoraea sp.
TAACAGCGTTGATAAGCGCATCAGCAGGAGTGTCGAACTGGTTCAGGTATTTTTTGGTAGCCATGATCCTACAAGCTTAAACCGCCAGGGCCCTGATCGGGGCAGGCAATACCGAAGTATCGCATTTTACAAGAACAAACAGGAAAAAAATATTATTGAGAGTTATATAAAGGCATTGTCTGAGAACAAGGTATATGATAATCCCATTGTGACCGAGGTAACTGCATTTACAAAGTTTTACAAGGCCGAAGAGTATCATCAGGACTATGAACGGAAAAATCCTAATAACTCCTATATACGTAACGTTTCTATTCCTCGTCTAAATCGGTTTAAAGCGAATTTTTCAGAATATTTAAAAGAGGATAACCATTGAATTAAGTTCATCAGGAATTAAAAGCGACAAAATTATTGTCGCTTTTTTTTTATGCCAGATTTACCCTTTATCTTTAATGGCCTGACCAATTAATTATAGCAATGAACACATTATTGTCCTTTTCCAGAAATCTAACGGTCCTATTCGCGCTCGGCATTTTAGTTTCCTGTTCCAATAATCAAAAAAGCGATGTTCCCTGGACTCCGCTGTTTAATGGCTCCAATCTTGAAGGTTGGACCAAACTAGGTGGAGAGGCAGAGTACGATATTGTTGATGATGGGATCAGGGGACGTACTGTGCATGGAACACCAAATACCTTTTTAACCACCAATAAGAATTATTCCAACTTTATTCTAGAGCTTGAGTATAAGGTTGATCCGTCAATGAATTCCGGAATACAGATCAGAAGCAACAGCCATGATTATTATCAAAATGGAAGGGTACATGGTTACCAGATAGAAATTGATCCCTCAGAACGGGCTTGGAGTGCAGGGATTTATGATGAAGCCAGAAGAGGCTGGCTCCACCCTTTGGTGGAACAACCCGATGCTCAAGCAGCATTTAAACAAAATGAATGGAATCATTACCGAATAGAGGCTATCGGCGATACCCTTAAGACATGGATCAATGGTGTTCCTGCCTCCCACTTAATTGACGATATGACACATGAAGGATTTATAGCCCTTCAGGTACATAGCATAAGTGAGGACCAAAAGGCCGGCACAGAAATTATTTGGAAAAATATCCGAATTATTACGGATAGTGTTTCAAAATTTTCAAAATCCACACCACTTTCCCCTGTTGTCACAAAAAATAATCTGACCTATACAGAAAAAGAAAACGGTTGGCGCTTACTTTGGGATGGAACGGACACTGGCCAATGGCGCGGTGCCAAGCTCGACTCTTTCCCGGATAAAGGTTGGGAAATAGAGAATGGCGTACTTTCCGTTCTATCCTCTGGGGGTGAAGAAGCGAGGGCCGGTGGGGATATAGTTACCAAAGAAACCTTTTCAGATTTTGAACTAAAGGTTGATTTTAAACTTTCGGAAAGTGCTAACAGCGGGATAAAATACTATGTAGATACTGAACTGAACAAAGCTGAAGGATCGGCCATTGGCCTGGAGTATCAGATTCTTGACGACGCAAGGCATCCTGACGCCAAACTAGGAAATCATGAAGGTAGCAGAACCCTTGCTTCTCTCTATGATCTAATCATGGCCAAGCCTGACAAACCAGCCCGTCCAATCGGGGAGTGGAACCAGGCTACTATTATTTCCAAAAACAATTCGGTCTCGCATTGGCTCAATGGTGTCAAAGTGCTGGAATACGAACGGGGAAGTCCCGAATTTCGTAAACTGGTGGCAGAAAGCAAATACAAAATATGGCCCAACTTCGGGGAAGCTGAGCAAGGGCCCATTCTGTTGCAAGACCATGGAGACCTTGTATCATTCAGAAATATTAAAATTAAAGCCAACCCGTAAACAAAAATTATGAGTACAAGAAGATCCTTTATAAAGAAAACCTCCCAGGGCAGTGCAGCCCTGGCACTCGGGACCTATTTTTGGCCAAAAAGCTCTTATTCCAGGATACTGGGAGCAAATGAATCCCTGCAAGTTGCTGTAATTGGCGTAAGGAGTCGCGCAAAAGCCCTAATCATGGGGATTAACAAATACCCCGGGGCTAAAATCCGCTATAATTGCGATGTGGACGACCTCATCATGGAAGCCCATAATGCCTGGTGCCAGGACACTCTGGGGTATATCCCTGAGGCTGTAAGGGATTTTAGAAAGGCATTGGAAGATAAGGATGTTGATGCGGTATTCATTGCGACCCCGGAACACTGGCATGCCCCTATGGCGATCATGGCCTTAAAGGCGGGTAAGCATGTCTATGTGGAAAAACCCTGTAGTCATAATCCACATGAGAAC
>CBDUAW010000432.1:0-2293 GCA_965365215.1 uncultured Eudoraea sp.
TTATGCCTAACAGGCGTTAAGGCCCAGGAATATGATGTTAGGATTGAGGCAGAGGAAATACCCAATCGACTGGCATTTTACGCCGTCAATGAAAATGAAGTAGACCTCGACGTTCAATTGACCATTAAAGGAACCAATTTCAGGCAAAGCAGGGGCCGGCCCCGTTATATTCGCGTACCTGCTACTTCAAGGGTACATATGAAAACAGTGGTTTTGATGAGGGGAAAAAAGCCCTCATACACAACAGAGGTTGTGGTAAAAGATAGTCTTTCCCTGCGGGCCGTAAAAAAGGAATTCAAACTGATCAAAATAAAACCATCCCGGCCTATAACAGTTTATATTCCAGAGAATTGTATTAGTTGCGATAGTCTGCAGGCCTCTCTTGAAACAGGGAAATATTTATTCAGTACGTTTCGCTTAGCAGAGAAACCGGAAATGAAATCCCAATTATCCCGTGCTTTTGCCGGGAGCATAGATTTGGATTCCCTGCAAACTCCAATTGTTAATCTCGGAGGGAAACTATTCACCAGAATTGAAGATTATGAACAACTTCTGGAGGCCTTGAAGAAAGATCAATGATTGGTGGTTCTTTAAAAATGCTTTGCCATAAAGGCCTTGGCGTTGGTTCCCATGATACGGTTCACTATCTCATCGGCCTTAATATTGTTCGCCTGAGTATTGAATTCTGCTGTCTTGAGATAGTTAAAAGCATGTCTTTCCAGAAAATCGGCTAAATAAGGCAACTCTTCAGCGGTCCAAAAACCATTAAGGGAATCGATAATACCATCAAAGTCGGACCCAATAGCCAGGTTGTCCCAGGCAAACAAGCCTTCATGATCCAGGACCTTTACGATATGCGCTACCTGATTCCATAGTAATTCAGACCTGTAGTGCATTATTTTACTTCTTCTCACCGAATTCTTGGTGTTTTTTAAGGTCTTCTTATTGGCAATTCTCCGCTCATCCAATTGCAACCCAATAATTCCTCCTGTCTTGGCTACAAGCAGTAATTCCTCATCATAAAAATTGATACTGACAGGATTTAATTTCTCAGCGGTCTCTCTGAAGTTCACTTGAGGTTCCCGTGGTGATCTTAAGCCGCTACATGCTCCGTGACTTACAATAATCGGAATGTCATTATACCTTTGATCTCCAGAACGTAATAGTTCATAGTATTCCTGCCTGGCCAGCGGGCTCATGTGCTTAACATCGATCAGTATCCGTTTTCCGTCAGAATTATCCAGAAGTCGCCTTAGCACCTTTAAACCAAGTGGCGTAAAGCCCTTGTCCATTCCTTCTGATTGATCTGCATATTTAAGAATAATCCCAGTAAGGCTTTCGGCATGCCCACATAAGTGATTCCAGAAATGGTGCGCTAAGGTTACGAAAAACGGACGGTATTCCCAATTCCTTATTTTCTCAAGGTTTTCCAATACTTCCTTCTCATTATGAGGTTTCCGCAAACCGGTATTCAGGACGTGCAGTCCCTCAATAGAAACGACTATACATATGGTCCGGATAGCAGTATTTGTAGTTTCCTCCTTCTGGCGTATTGCTTCAATTTCTTGGTTATTTCGAACTAATTTATACCGGAACTTTCCATCTGGCAGCATAATGACTTTCCCGTCTAGTTGCCGGTAAAAGTCATATTGTCGTTCAACATCAAGGAAATAGTCCTTTATGCCCTGTATATGGTCAATTCGCTTATCGCCTACCCCCAGGGCAAAATTCGCAGCCAGATCCAGAATCAATTCGTTCTTCATTTTATTCCGAACGAACCATTTTTCCAATGGGTATAAGGACACACAAACAATACCTACTCCTCCTTTAGCCAGGCTGGTGAAATTGGATTGTGAAAATTTGGTAAGGCCAATGGCGTAGTTAATCAGCTTGTCTATCAAGGAGGGAGGATCGTAATACCACAGGCTTTTTTTACTGCTGCGTCTCAGTCCCTGAATTCCGACCGGTTTGTTTCGGAAGCTTTTCCCGAAAGGTTTCAGGGAGGGATGGCAGTGCAGGTCTACATAGTCGTCATTAAATTGCATACGTTCTTTATACGGTAATACTATTCAGATACACGCTACTACAGGCCTTCAATATGCCTAATTAACAACAGGATCTCAATCCCCAATGCCTTTTTTCTAGTTACTAACCAGGGTTTCCTGTACATTTCTTGGCACAGCCTGAAACGATGCGAAGGCCGATTTAAAAGTTGCCTTCCCCTGGGTAAGCGATCGTAAGTTGGTGGAATATCCTGAAAGTTCCGCTTCCGGGACAGCGCACCTTAGGATCT
>CBDUAW010000433.1:0-2272 GCA_965365215.1 uncultured Eudoraea sp.
ATTGTAAGACTTCGGGATGGCTATGAAATACAAGAGGCGATAGAAGATGCCTACACGGAGCAGAGCAAGGAGGATACCGTGTTTATAGTACGTTCCAATAAAAGGGCAAATCTGTATAATGAGAGCATCAGGAGTAGAATTCTATTCCTTGAAAATCAACTGGCCTCAGGGGATTACATGATGGTAGTGAAGAATAATTATTTCTGGCTGCGTCCCAATTCTGCTGCCGGATTCATTGCTAATGGGGACATTATTAAGGTTTTGGAAATAATGGCGATTAAAGAATTGTACGGTTTTACTTTTGCAGAAGTAAAAATTCAGATGGTAGACTATCCTGACCAACGTCCTTTTGAGACGGTGCTCCTGCTCGATACTATAAAAGCAGAATCTCCCTCCTTATCTTACGAAGACGGTAATAGATTATACCAGGAAGTGCAAAAGGATTATGCTCACGAAAAGTCTGGTTATAAACGTTTTATGGGTGTTAAAAATAATAAATACTTCAATGCCTTGCAGGTAAAATTTTCCTATGCCATTACTTGTCATAAGTCGCAAGGCGGGCAATGGGAAACGGTGTTTGTTGAACAACCTTATTTGCCAAATGGAATGGACAAGGAGTATTTCAGGTGGCTCTATACTGCTATAACCCGGGCCAGGAAGAAACTCTATTTAGTTGGATTTAAAGGTGATTTTTTTCTTGAATAGGAAAGAATTAATTTAGTAATATAAATTAGATATGACTGCAGAGACCATAATTAGCATTTTTTTGGGCGTTGGCCTAGCGGCGTCTGTGGGATTTCGTGTTTTTCTGCCGCTTTTTGCGCTGAGTCTTGCAGCCTATAATGGTATTTGGGACCTGAATGCCAATTGGGAATGGTTGGGAAGTTTGGCTGCAGTAATTACTTTTGGGGTAGCTATGGTAGTAGAGGTATTTGCTTATTATATACCATGGGTAGATAATGTACTCGATAGTCTGGCCATTCCATTAGCTGCCATTGCGGGTACTGCAGTGATGGTTTCAACCATAACAGATCTCGATCCTTTGATTACCTGGTCCCTGGCCATAATCGCCGGAGGCGGGACGGCTTCTGCAATAAAAGGAGCTTCGGCTACCAGCCGCCTGGCTTCTACAGCTACTACCGGCGGACTGGGAAATCCGATTGTTTCCACGATTGAGACCGGAACTGCTACTGTGGTTTCACTGGCTTCAATATTTGTGCCCGCTATTGCGGCAATTTTAGTAATCATAATTTTGGTTGTAATTTTTTTGATTTACAGGAAATTGCGTCCGAGAATAAAAACATAACTAACCAGCTACGTCTGCCATGAAAATAATAGCCATGATCCCAGCTCGTTATGCAGCTTCCCGTTTTCCGGGGAAACTGATGCAGGACCTTGCGGGAAAACCTGTCATTTTAAGAACCTATGAAGCAGCATTAAGAACCGGGCTTTTTGACGAGGTATTTGTGGTTACCGATAGCACAATCATCTTTGACACAATTACAGAAGCTGGAGGGAAGGCAATTATGAGCAAAGAGGAACACGAATGTGGTAGTGACCGTATTGCTGAGGCCGTTGAAAATATTGACGTTGATATTATAGTGAATGTTCAGGGCGATGAACCTTTTACGGATAAGAAGAGTCTGCAAGGAGTACTCGGAGTGTTTCAGGACGATCCCAAGCAGGAAATTGATCTGGCATCCCTGATGACAAGAATTACAGATCCCTCCGAGATCAATAACCCTAATACCGTAAAGGTAATAGTAGACCACCGGGATTTTGCGCTGTATTTCTCCCGTTCGCCGATTCCTTATCCCAGGGACGAGCAACGCAATATCTCCTACTATAAACATAAAGGGATATATGCTTTTAGAAAAGGGGCTTTGCTCGATTTCAGGAAGCTGCCAATGCTACCCCTGGAAGCGGCGGAGAAAATTGAAGCAATACGCTACCTGGAATACGGAAAGAAGATTAAGATGGTTGAGACCGAAGTAACCGGTATTGAAATTGATACCCCCGAAGACCTTGAAAGAGCCAAAGAAGTATGGGATTAGATTTTAGTCAAATAAAAGTTATTGCTTTTGACGCTGATGATACCCTTTGGGTTAATGAGACCTATTTCCGGGAAACGGAAGAAAAATTCGCGGACTTACTCGAAAATTACGAAACCAAGAACAAGGTAGATCAGGAGTTATTCCAGATGGAAATGAAAAATTTGGATTTGTATGGCTACGGGATTAAGGGCTTTATGCTTTCCATGATAGAATCTGCC
>CBDUAW010000434.1:0-2261 GCA_965365215.1 uncultured Eudoraea sp.
ATTATTAACACAGGGGACCGGAATAGGACTCAATACGGTAAAAACCCATATTGAAAATCTGGGCGGGGATATAAGTTTCACAAGTAAGGAGAATGAAGGCAGTACCTTTTCGGTTATCCTTCCCCTAGATGAACAAGCCTGTACATAAATCCTTAATAGGCAGACAATTTTTGTATCTTAGACATTAAGTCATGCCTATTTTGCCTATGAAGAAAGTGCTATTAATTGAGGACGATACGGTTTTACGGGAAAGTACCGCCGAGCTTTTGGAATTAGCCAACTATGAGGTCATTACAGCTCCTAATGGCAAGAAAGGTGTTTTATCTGCACGGAAATATGAGCCCGATGTAATTGTATGTGATATAATGATGCCCGAGATGGATGGGTATGAAGTACTCCAAAAGTTATCAAAGGAGGACAGTACCAAAGCTATTCCTTTTATATTCCTTTCGGCAAAGACAGAGCGAAAGGATGTAAGAAAGGGGATGGAGCTGGGAGCAGATGATTACCTCCCAAAGCCCTTTGAAGAAAAGGAACTCATTGGGGCTATAGAAAGCCGAATTGCCAAAACGGCTATCCTTAAGGAACTGGACTACGAAAGGAAAAATGGCGTTCGCACAGGATATACAGAAGTCCAGAGCCTTCACCAATTAAAAAACTACATAGACGACAATGGAACAGAAAGCTGTTATTCATTAGGAGAGAATATTTACAGGGAGGGCGATCCATCTAACCAGGTTTTTCTGGTCTTGCAGGGGATCGTCAAAACCCATAAATTAGATGAGGGAGGTAAAGAATTGATAACAGGGATCCACAAACCTGACGATTTTTTTGGCTTTACCAGCTTCACAAAAAATTTTCCCTACCCCGAGTATGCAACAGCCATGGAGGAAACCAAATGTATTGGGATCAATAAAAACCAACTGAAAGAAGTTCTTGAACACAATCCTGAATTGGTAATGGAACTGATGCAGCTCATGTCTGAAAGTCTGTTTGAGGCCCGCGAACAATTATTGCAAATGGCATATGGTTCTGTAAGGAAAAAAACGGCCAATACTTTGTTGAAATTTGCCGACAAGTTACGCAGTAATGGAAACGGACCCATTCATATCTTAAGAAGCGACCTGGCAGGGGTTGCCGGGATGGCCACTGAGACTTTAATCAGGACCCTATCGAGCTTTAAACGGGAAGGTCTTATTGGGATACGGGATAGAGATATTCTGATCTTAGATCTTGATCGCCTGAAAAAAATACAATGACCATGTCTTATTCCCGCCTTATTTAATGATACACATGACCTGTATCATTTCCAAAATTCTACTCTTGAATTAAATTTATGCCCGTATAAACTAAACCGGCATGTTACGCATATTAATTCCCACCGACTTTTCGAAAAATTCATGGAACGCCATTTCCTATGGCCTGGAAATGTTCAAAAAGACCAAATGTACAATCTTTCTGTTGCATATTAATCCCTTACCGCCCTATTCGGGTGCCGGTAGCTCTGTAAGGGGCAGTACTGAAATGCTGCGTGAAACCATGTTGAAGGATAGCCAGAATCAATTGAATAATCTTTTGGAAAAGATCGATAAAAAAGGTAAAAATGAATTGCACACTTTTGTAACCATTGCTTTGTACGACTTTTTTGTGGACAGTATAAAAAGGGAGGTAGAGGATAAAAAGATCGATTTGATCATAATGGGTACCAAAGGAGCAAGCGGACTCAAAAAGGCCGCTATGGGCAGCAATACCGGAGATGTCATTACTAAAGTCCACTGTCCGCTCCTGGCAGTACCAGAACGTGCCCAATACAAAATACCCAAAGAGATTGCTTTCCCTACGGACTACTTTATTAATTATGATATCAGGGTATTGGATACGCTGCTTACCATGATCAATATGAATGATTCAACACTGAGAATAGTGCATATTACCAAAAAAGGGGAAGAATTAAATTCGGAACAACTACAGAATAAAGAATTCATACATGATTATCTCCGGGGAATTGATCATAGTTTCCATACCATAACCGGTACCAAACTGGAGACGGCCGTACAATGTTTTGTTGAAAGCCGGGATATAGATATTGTAGCTATGGTAGCAAAAAATTTGAATTTCTTCCAGAGGATCCTTTTCCGTCCGGCGGTGGAAGAAATAAGTTACCATACAGACATTCCCTTCCTGGTATTACACGAAGAGCAGATAATGTAAAAAGAAATATGGGTACTTCAAGCCAATACCCTGGAAGTTTCAATTATTTT
>CBDUAW010000435.1:0-2248 GCA_965365215.1 uncultured Eudoraea sp.
CTTAATTGATAAAGTAACTGCCGAATATTCACTCACTGTTTTCTTTTTGATCTTTACAATTGTGCCAATTGGAGCAGGCCTAATTTCCGTTCTTCTTAATCCCCTATTGAGAAGACTAATGCACGGGGTTAGGTAAACCCCGCTTTTATTAATTGAGGGAGATAGCCCCTTGCTCGGCAGTGCTGTAAAAAAGCAGGTCTTTTTCCCGACAGGTCTTTTTCCATCTTGCAATTAAACTCTTGTAATTACTACCATCTGCAATTATTTGTTTTGGCTGTAGTTCTTCAATTATCCGCTCAAGATTTACTTTAGGGGATTGCGTTAACAATAACGTAAAAGGCTTAGGTAAACTACTGGGATGTACCACTGTACTATCTATTACTAACAAATGTTTTTTTCCATGCCGGTAAGCATTTTGTATCGGATAGTAGGCCTCTTCATTGCAATAGGTAGCAAGAACGTAATTTCGTACTAATACGCGGGGTACCTTCTTCCCACTATGATAAACGTTCAGTTTTCTTCCATCCTTAAAAAAAAGGGCCGATTGTTTCGTTTGATGCATTATAATGAGCTCCTGGTGTTGCTGGGATGATTTTATAAGGAATAGCGACCATAGCTGAAACAACAATACCGAAACCACGGGAAACAGGAAAGTTCTAAAATGGGGTCTCTCCAACCAGCTTACAAATCCGATTACTATAAGGTAAAGCAGAAATAGTTTAAAAAGATCGAAAGGAATATCACTGAAGATAAAAACCTGTTGGGCGGCAATATTCTCAATTATCCCATTCATCCAATAAATCATTTGGTCGTACGCCTTGGATAGAAAGGAAGGCAAAATATTTAGCAATGACAGACTAATTGTTAGTATACCCATCCCTAAAATAAAGCCTAAAAAGGGGACGATCAATAGGTTGGAAAGCAGGAATAGTCCCGGAAACTGATGAAAGTAATACAGGCTAATGGGGAATACGCCAATCTGTGCGGCCATTGATACAGCAACCAGTTGCCAGAGCTTCTTCAACCAATTGTTCTTTGGCTTCCAAACGCGCTGCATTTTTGGATATATCCAGAGTATAGAAAACACAGCTGCATAACTCATTTGAAAACCCACCTGGAATAGTAAGGTCGGACTAAAAACCAGCAGGAGAAAAAACATAGACAGTGCCATAATGTTGAAGCTGTTGGTTGGGCGATTTAAATAAAGTGCATAGGCTAAAAAACTGAACATGGTCACTGCCCTTATAACCGAAGCTGAAAGGCCTGCTATAAAGGCAAATGCCCATAATAGAACCACCACTAGACACAGGGATATTGTTCTTCCCATTGGGAGTATTTCAATAGGCTTAAGGAGAAATTGCAACAGTAGTAAAATGACGCCTATATGAAGGCCAGACACCGCCAGGATATGTACAGCGCCGGCTTTCTTGTAATTGTCATATACTTCTGCCTCAATTTCGTGACGCTGCCCCAGAAGTAATGCTTTTATTATGGCTAATTGTTCTGTCCTGATGTTGGTTTCAAGGAGTTTGCTGTTCACAATATCCCGAAACCCGGCGGCTATACCCCGAAGGGTTTTGGACTGTTCAGGTTTTAAATAGATGCCCAAATCTCTAAACCTCATTTGATGTTGTATCCCCATTCTTTTTAAATATTGGGAATAATTGAACTGATAGGGATTTTTTGGTAACGCCACCCTATTGACCTCATTCCAGGTTACGATTTCCTGGTCTACCTCCAGGCGTACTGGATAGGACTTTTTATCAAATATCAATTCTAACTCCCCCTTAACGAAAGCCTTATCAAGTGATCGAACTTCTGCTCTATAGCGGTGGTTATAGGAATTTTCTTTTAAAACCTCCACTATTTTTAATTCCCATACCTGTTTCTCGTTTTTAGTGTAATGGTTATAATAGCTAGGGTCATTTTGTGGTTTTGATAAGCTTACCGCCAAAATTCCCAGCTGAACAATAGTAATACCGGCCACCAGACCAAATACATAGAGATGCTTTCTTTTTAATTTCCAAAAAAGAATGCTTAAGACAGCAAACGAGGCCAGGATACTAATAAGGGCTATTTCCGGCTTTATATTCAGGTAGTTGCCCATTAAAATACCGGTGACCAATGCCATGGTAAGTTTGATTGGAATAAATGCAAAGGGTTTCATTTTAGAGGATTCGGGTTGCCTTAACAAAAGCAAAATTCCAAAACCCCTACAGTTCACAAATTCCATTTGCGCGGAGGATAT
>CBDUAW010000436.1:0-2232 GCA_965365215.1 uncultured Eudoraea sp.
GAACCCCTGTTACCAGGATGAAAACCTGGCGTCCTAACCCCTAGACGAACGGGCCTTAGCATTTTGCCATATAGCGGATGCAAAAATACAATTATTTTTTACTATCGCAACACCGTATCTTCTTTTTTTAGAAAGCTTTAGTATGCCTTTGCAAATAAGACTCTTTGTGTAGATGGCTTGCCTGTAACCATACACTTTCCCTGCTCCTTTTTAGCTGTAAGCGGAATGCATCTTATAGTTGCCTTGGTCTCTTCCTTAATTCGCTCCTCGGTTTCTGGTGTACCATCCCAATGTGCCGAAAAGAAACCACCTTTTTCCTCCAGGGCCGCTTTAAAAGTTGCATAATCATCTACCTGCGTAATATGTTCCTCCCTAAACCTATAGGCTCTATTGAACAGATTATCCTGAATCTCCTCGAGCAGTGTAGCCACTTTATCCGGCACCAACTCAGCCTTTACGGTTTCTTTTTCCAGGGTATCCCGGCGTGCTATCTCAAAGGTTCCCTGGTCCATATCGCGTTGTCCGATTGCCAGTCTTACAGGCACTCCCTTCAGCTCATATTCATTAAACTTAAAGCCGGGCTTATGAGTATCCCTGTTGTCATATTTTACGGAAATTCCTTTCTCCTTTAATAACTGTACCAGCGGGGCCACGTGTTTGTCTATGGCTTCCAATTGTTCCATACCTTTATATATAGGGACAATAACCACCTGAATTGGGGCAAGTACCGGGGGTAAAACCAGGCCGTTGTCATCACTATGGGTCATAATCAACGCTCCCATTAGTCGGGTTGAAACTCCCCAGGAAGTGGCCCAGACATGTTCCTGAACTCCCTCTTTATTAGCAAATTTTACATCGAAAGCCTTGGCAAAATTCTGTCCCAGAAAATGAGATGTTCCAGCCTGCAGGGCCTTTCCGTCTTGCATCAGGGCCTCTATACAATATGTTTCCACTGCTCCGGCAAAGCGTTCGCTAGCGGTTTTTGTGCCTTTAATTACCGGCACTGCCATATGCTTTTCGGCAAACTCAGAATACAGTTTTAGGATAAGCTCGGCCTCATCTATGGCTTCCTGTTCTGTTGCATGGGCTGTATGTCCTTCCTGCCATAAAAATTCGGATGTTCTGAGGAACAATCTTGTCCGCATCTCCCAGCGCACCACATTGGCCCATTGATTGATAAGCAGGGGTAAGTCCCGGTAAGACTGTATCCACTTTCTAAAAGTATCCCAGATGATGGTTTCTGAAGTAGGCCGTACAATCAGTTCTTCTTCCAGTTTGGCATTTTCATCTACCACAATACCACTGCCGTCCTCTGCATTTTTAAGTCGGTAATGCGTTACTACAGCACACTCCTTGGCAAAACCTTCTACATGACTTGCTTCTTTGCTCAGATAGGATTTAGGGATAAATAAGGGGAAATAGGCGTTTTCATGCCCGGTTTCCTTAAACATCTTGTCCAGGCCTGCCTGGATTTTTTCCCATATCGCAAAGCCATAGGGCTTAATAACCATACAGCCCCTTACACCAGAGTTTTCAGCCAGGTTGGCCTTAATTACAAGTTCATTATACCATTTGGAATAGTCCTCACTTCTTGAGGTTAATTTTTTACCCATCTAACGTAGTTTGGCACAAATATTGTGACCTTATTAACAAAAATAGTTGGGTAAAACTAACTAATTTTCAAATGTTCAACAATAAAATTTACAACCATGATTCATTCATTACCCCTACCTAAACTCCGAATGGTTGCCATACTTTTTACTACGCTATTGTTTATGGTATCCTGTGGTTCTTACCAACAGGCTTCTTACTATGACGATGACGGAATATATGCAGAACGTACGGAACGGGTTTCTGCCGACCGGCAGCTAAGGAGAACTCCAGCTGTGACCCAGCAAAAAGAAGATGATGGCATCTACGGGGATTACTTTGGCGAAAAAGCCAATCAGATAGATGAGATCATGGAAAATGAAATCTTCACTGACGTTGATGACTATTACAGTGGTGTGGAAAATGACAGCTTGGAACTTAACCAGGAAATTGATTATTTTGACCGGAACAATGATTATGTAGGCTATGGTGGTTTTGGAGACAATCCCACCTCTGTTAGCATAAATATATATGACAACGGCTGGGGCTGGAACAACTGGGGATGGGGCTGGAACAACTGGGGATGGAATTATGGCTTGACCTGGGGTTGGCCTATGCCTTATTACCGATGGGGCTGGGGCG
>CBDUAW010000437.1:0-2227 GCA_965365215.1 uncultured Eudoraea sp.
CGGCGCCCAAAACCGGCAGGGCGCCGAGGTAAAATTGTAATTATAGTGGATGATGGGGTTGCAACTGGGAATACTATTTTGGCCACCGTTGAACTGGTGGCAAAACAAGGGCCGGAAAAAATTATCGTGGCCATTCCAGTTGCTCCCAAGTCTGCGGTTAAGAAGTTAGAAAAGTCTCCCTATGTAGATGAAGTAATCTGCTTATCCACTCCGGCCAATTTTATGGCTGTAGGGCAATTTTATGTGGAATTTGGCCAGGTATCGGATCAAGAAGCTATTCAGTTACTGGAAGAATGTAATGGTGGTTAACCTTTTATTACGGCCATTGGTCTGAGCTTAGCAACTTTTCTGGCAACCCCGGAATTGTTAACCACATTCACTACGCTATTTACATCTTTATACGCCAGCGGGGCTTCTTCTGCGATTCCCTTAAAGGATCCTGCCTCTACAAATATTCCCTGCTCTTTTAGTTTTTCTTTTAGCACTGGTGCATTCACCTGTTTTTTGGCCGCGGAACGGGACAACCTTCTCCCAGCACCATGACAACAAGAGCCAAAAGTTAGTTCCATACTTTTTTGAGTTCCTGATAGCACATAGGAACAGGTACCCATACTACCAGGGATAATTACGGGTTGACCTACTCTTTGGTAGGCTAATGGTAATTCTTCAAAACCCGGTCCAAAGGCCCTTGTTGCACCTTTGCGATGTACAATCATTTTTACCTGCTCCCCATTTATCTTATGTGTTTCCAATTTCGCAATGTTGTGGGCTACATCGTACATAAGTGTCAATCCCCCGGAATTGGACCCAAAAACATTCTTCCATGCAGTTCTGGCCTCCCAGGAAATAATTTCCCGATTACACCAGGCGAAATTTGCAGCAGCACACATTGCCTTAAAATAGTTTTGACCTTCTTCAGAATTAAATGGGACACAGGCTAGTTCACGATCCGGCACTTTTATGGCGTACTTTTCCATAGCGTTGACGATGATCCTAATATTGTCCGTTGCTACCTGATGCCCCAACCCTCGAGAACCGGTATGAATCAAAACCACCACCATACCAACTTCTAAGCCGTATGCCTTTGCTCCTTCCTGATCATAAATTTCTTCTATATAATCTACTTCTACGAAATGGTTTCCGGAACCAATGGTTCCCAACTGATCTTTTCCCCTTTGCTTGGCACGTTCAGAAACGAGCCTGGGGTCCGCCTCTTTCAATTTTCCCCTACTTTCCATAAAATCAAGATCTTTCTTAAGGCCATATCCCCGATCAACTGCCCATTCAGCGCCATTTTGCAACACCTTATGTATCTCTTTAGATGAAAGGACAATCTTGCCTCCCTTGCCCATTCCGGAAGGGATTTGTGCATACAATTCCTTGGACAGCATTTCAAGATGATCTTTTAGGTCTTCCTTATGAAGTTTTGACAGTAGCAATCTTACCCCACAGTTGATATCGTACCCAATACCGCCCGGAGAAATAGCACCTTCTGGATACATTGTGGCGGCCACTCCCCCAATAGGGAAGCCGTACCCTTCGTGCACATCGGGCATTACCATAGACGCTCCTATGATACCCGGTAAGGAGGCAACGTTTACAAGTTGTACCAGGGAGCGGTCTTCCATTATTTCGTCCAGAAGGGCCTCCGAGGCCAGAATTCTTGCCGGAACCCGCATGTATTGTGGCCTGTATGAAACAGGGATTTCCCAGAGAAAATCTGTGATTTTATGAATATGGTGCTTGTATATTTTCATTTTTTTAAATGTCAAAAACAACTAAGGACTGCCAGAGGTGACTACTCTTTTCTACTACCTGAGCTTCGTGGTAGGTAACTGCTTTTATTTCCTCATCAAGGCTTTCATAAATACGCCCGGAGAGTCTTGCATTTAGACTTTTACTCGATAATTCCTCGAACCGGACCTTACAAAAAAGTAGCCTTGTGGTATAGCCAATGGACAATACCTCTGATAGAAAATCGATCAGCAAGCAGGTGAGATCATTTGACTTCAGTTTAATATTGATTTCTTTTTCTAATGGTACAGATTCCGCACAAAAACCCTCTTTAAGAATTTCCGTCATCCCCAACAAACCAGCCCCAAAGAGGTCCTCCAGATTTTCACCTTCTATATGCATCCGGATATCCGCGGTATGGGGAAGATACTTGATCTTCATTTCTTGTGTGCCTTAACTACCACGAAAGAACCTTTACCGTAGCCCTCTAGTG
>CBDUAW010000438.1:0-2223 GCA_965365215.1 uncultured Eudoraea sp.
AGAAAAATCATAAGGGAAAATAGCTCGGATACGCATATTATTAAGGCCGATTTTGATTTGTTCGATATAGATACCCCGGAAGATTACCAATATTTGATCAAAACTACTTCCCACTGAAACATAACTAAGACTTCCCCCTTGTATAATTAAGGGACCACTATTTTCGTTATGACTATTAAACCATTTAAAAAACTGATAGTCCTATAGCAAAAATATGTCCCATGAAAAATAATTCTATCTTAAAAACAATCCTGCTATTTGTGCTGTTTATTTCTGCTTTTTCAGTAGTAAGGGCACAAGACGATGCCTATGAAGAAGCCGTATACGAAGAAATTAGCGATAACCTCGACCTGGAGGCCGTTGCCTCCATTTACGCCGATTCAGAAGAATTGGCAGATTTTGAAGCACAACTGAATGATCCTGAAACTAAAATCAATAATCTGGATCTCAATGAGGACAACTATGTTGACTATTTACGAGTAGTTGAGACCGCTGAGGAGGATGTCCGATTGGTGGCTATTCAGGCTGTCCTTGGAGATGATCAATACCAGGATGTTGCTACTATTGAGCTGGAAAAAGATGAAAATGATCAGGTACAGGTTCAGATAGTTGGAGATGTTTATCTCTATGGCCCCAGCGTAATAGTGGAACCTGTTTATGTATACAGACCTCGAATTTTTTCCTGGTTCTGGAGACCGTATTACAGGCCATACCGTTCTGTATATTACTGGGGCTATTACCCGGCTTATTTTAAGGTATGGCGTCCTTTCAGACCTCATGTATATAGAGAACATGTTCATGTTCACATAAATGTTAAGCATACGTATCGCAGAACTACGGTAAGAAGAAGTGTAAGAGCGGTAAACCTGCATAAAAGGGTTAGGCGAAATGATTTCGGTAAAAGACATCCGGAAAGGTCCTATGCTGCCAGGGTATCCACCAGGAGCGCCAATGGAACCGTAAGATCTGCTGCAGGAGTAAACCAGGCCGACGGAGATAAATATCGTGCTGCAGGAGTTAACCGGGCAGATGGTACCAGGAAAAGGGCCGTCGGCGTAAACCAGGCCGATGGTGATAAATACAGAGCTGCCGGGGTACAGACCCCTGATGGTACAACAAAAAGAGTAGCCGGGGTGAATAAAGCAGACGGCACTAAAAAACGTGTGGCTTCGGTCAGAAACCCAGACGGATCAGGCAAAACCGTAGCAGTAAAAAGAAATCCTAACGGTTCCAGAAGTGCTGTATCGGTTAAAAAGAATTCAGATGGTTCCCGTACCGTAAAGAAGGCGAAAAAAACGACCTCAAAAAGAGGGAAGAAGTCCACTGCGAAAAAAACAAAGCGTAAAACCACTAAAAAGAAAAATCGTTAGGTACAATTAAAATTAAATTTTTAGAACCCTGGCAACATGCCGGGGTTTTTTATATGGATAATTCCACTATTTTTATCAGGTTGTAATACCGCAGTAGTTCAAAATCTTAAAAAAATAATTCCATATGGTAGCAAAAATTACTCCTGGCTTATTTCTTCTCGCATTTTTATCCGGGTTTTTTCTTGGTGCTCAGGAAATGAGCTTTGAAGAATACAATCCTGAATCAACCCTGGTAGTTCCCGGAAAGGAAATCTTAAAAGCCAAGTTTCCTTTCGTAGATATACACAGCCATCAATTCCGAATGGCCACTCAAGACTTATCTTCTTTAATTGCAGACATGGATAAGATGAATATGGCTGTGATGGTTAATCTTAGCGGCGGTTCAGGGGATAATCTTCAATTGGCTGTTGCTAATGTAAAGGAAAACTATCCAAATAGATTTGTGGTCTTTGCCAATGTTAATTTTGAGGGGGTGGGAAGTCCAGACTGGGCAAATAAGGCTGCTGCGCAATTGGAAGAGGACGTAAAGAATGGGGCACAGGGATTAAAAATTTACAAAAGCCTTGGCCTGAGGAATAAAGATATTAATGGAAATCGTATTGCTGTTGATGATCCAAGGTTGGACCCCATCTGGGCAAAGTGTGGCGAGTTGGGAATCCCTGTGCTGATCCATTCGGCAGACCCAAAGTCATTCTGGGATCCTATGGACAGTAATAATGAGCGCTGGTTAGAGTTAAAGACCAGACCGCGTAGAAAGCGATCAGCAACCAATCCGGCCCCCTGGCAAATGATCATAGATGAACAACACCGCATGTTTCAGAAACACCCCAAGACAAATTTTATAAATGCTCAT
>CBDUAW010000439.1:0-2213 GCA_965365215.1 uncultured Eudoraea sp.
CCCAGGGCCAGTCTGCCAGGGTGGTTCTGTTCAAATTGGAATAGGGGTTATCTTTTCCTCCCCGCATCATCCGTAAGGGAGCATAAAAAGTTTCCTGGGTACCATCGGCATATACCACAAGGATATCCATTGGCATTGGCATAAGCCCTATGCGCTCAAGGGTAACGACAGACTTACCACCTTCGTTGACCACCTCTTTAATACCGTAGTCTATGGTATTGGTAGTCTGGGTCCAGTCGGTAAGATACCAGTCCAGGTGAATCCCTGAAACCCTTTCCGCTGTCCTTTTAATGTCGTTTGGAGTAGGGTGTTTAAATTTAAACTGCTCGTAATAGGCCCTTAATGTTTCCATCAATTTATCTTGCCCAATGACATATCCGAGTTGGGCCAGGAAGACAGCCCCTTTGCTATAGGCCGAAATACCATAGGCAAAATTCAGGGCATATCTGTCTGATTGGGTAGTTTGTGGCTGCTCTTTTCCCGAGTTCACCAAAGAAAAATAACTGTTATAAGAGTTTTCAAAAGGATTTGCATTTTGCTGATCCATAATTTCATTCTTGCAAAGGCTTGAAATAAAGGAGGTAAAACCTTCATCCATCCATGGATGCTTGGATTCGTTGCTTGCCAGAAGGTGTTGAAACCAGGAATGCGCCATTTCATGAACCATCACCCCTACAAGGCTATTAAAATTCCTACCCC
Source organism: uncultured Eudoraea sp. (assembly GCA_965365215.1). Taxonomy (GTDB): domain Bacteria; phylum Bacteroidota; class Bacteroidia; order Flavobacteriales; family Flavobacteriaceae; genus Lentiprolixibacter. Next base: position 700 of record CBDUAW010000439.1, read on the forward strand.
CGGTAATCAGCGTACTCATGGCATATTCCATTCCACCATCGCCTCCCTGTACCACAGAATATTGCTCATATGGATAAGGCCCTATGTTCTTGTTGAAGAAAGTCATGGCCTCTGCGGTTTTCGGCTGTAGTTTTTTCCAGTTTTCAATGATCTCGGGATCATTTTTGTAGAAGAAATGCAGTACCGGCCCATCTTCCATTCGCAGGCTATCATGAATATACTCAGGGTCTGCGGCCCACATAAAATCGTGCACCATAGGCGCCTTAAAATGCCAGGTAAGGGTCTTGCCCTTTGAGTTTTTGACCTTTGTGCCCGGGACTTCATATCCATGGCCTATCTCCTGAGGGTTTTGAAGGTAACCAGTTCCTCCTACCACGTAGTCTTTATCCAGGGTAATCTTAACATCATAATCTCCCCATACCCCATGAAATTCGCGCGCTATATAAGGATGTGCATGCCAGCCTTCATAATCATACTCGGCCATTTTTGGATACCATTGACTCATAGACAGTGCCACGCCTTCACTACTGTTTCTGCCAGATCTTCTTATCTGAACAGGAACCTGCCCCAGAAATTCCATCTCAAGGGTGGTCTTTCCTCCTGGAGGCAGCGGGTTGTTCAGGCTAACTTCAAGAATAGTTCCTTCCAAAGAGAACTTTACATCCTTCCCATCCTGTTTTAGCGAAACAGCACGCAAATAACCAATCTCATCATCGGACAAACTGGCAATCCTGCTTTGTCCGTCAACATACATCCTACTATCCGGATCAGCTATATTTTGCAGCCTAATGTCCATTTCACTTCCGGGCTGGAAGGCATTGAAATACATATGGTAAAAAACCTTATCCAGGGCATCCCCGGAGTTATTGGTATAGACCAATTTCTGTGTCCCGGTGTAGGTATAATCGTCCACATTCATATCAACCGCCATGGTATAGTCCGCCTGCTGTTGCCAGTACCCGCCCTGGTCTTGTGCTAGTAAGCCCGCACCAACAAAAGCAAAAAGAAAGCCAATCAGAATATTTTTCCTCATTGTTGTATCTATTAAATTTTGATTTTACCTTTTGCTACCTCTTCGGCCATAAGCAATGCATTATAGGCATTGACCATTTTGCCCGACTTCGATATTTTATCGAAGGATTTTACCTTGCTGGCGTCCCCTGAAACAATTACTGAGGAGTTGGATCCCAACCCGGATTTCATCAGGATCTGTTTTACCTCAGAAGCGCTTAATTTTGGGTATTGGGATCGTATTAGTGCGGCAATTCCGCTGACGCCCGGAGCAGCCATGGAGGTGCCGCCCATAAAATCAAAGCGGTCCCCGGGAACAGTGGAATAAATCTTTCCCCCGGGCGCAAATACATCTACATTGCTTTGGCCATAGTTGGAAAAGGAAGAGACCATCTCCGAACCGTATTTGCTGTCTAAAGCGCCTACAGTTATTACATTGTCTGCAATTTCGGCTCCCGTAGCCACCTGGTCGTTGGGGTAGGCAGGATTTGCCGGATCATCGA
>CBDUAW010000440.1:0-2210 GCA_965365215.1 uncultured Eudoraea sp.
TATTGATTCTCCCGGAGAGGGAACTTTCATTTCTAATATCATGCCTAAGCTTTTATAATATCAATGTTAATTCAAATTTCTAACAAAATCTTCCTTTACCGGAAGGTAATCTGTTTTTATTACTCCATTGACCATAATCTGATCAAAATATGTTTTTGCTCCAATCCCATCTTCCTCCTCCAAAGTGTTCTGCAAACTCAGGTGTAAGTGTGGTTCCGTAGAGTTACCAGAATTGCCGCATTGGGCGAGCAATTCTCCCGGTTGAACTTCCTGTCCTTCCTCTACAACAATTGAATTTTCCTTTAAGTGGGCCAATACAAGATACTCCTGGTTTGCGGTTTGCAATACTATGTGATTTCCGGCCAGCTGCCCCGGATTTACTTCTCCGGGTATGTTGTCTTTTATTCCATCTACCACTACCACCACTCGTGCAGCACATGGTGCAATCACTTCTTCGCCAAAAGCAAAATAGCTTTCATTCTTTTTAGGGTCTCCTTCAAAAGATGCCCCGTTGTCAACCTTAAGCAGGTCATAGGCAAACTGTTGGCTTACCTCATTGATGTGTACATTCTGCTCCTGGGTTAGCCCTCCCCAATACACAAACCATTCACCCCTGAACGGCAACATCATTGGGGTAATATTTCTTTCTAATAGAGGCGTTAACTGCGGTTTTGGCGGCGAAATAAAAAGGCTGCTAATTTTACTCTGTGGTGTTAAGGCTAAGGTGAGATCAGCAACCGATCTCTCAAAAACCACCCGATACACATGGGCTCCGTCTCGGAATCCGTAAAACTCCATAGATTTAATATTACCGGTTAGCCTGTTTAAATTTTCGCGGAAAAAATTTCGAGTTTCCATCCGGGTAAAGCCTTTTCTCATACCAATATCATAGAGCTCGTAAATCCCGTCGTAGTCTCCGCTGTTAAACAGATCTGTGAAAACGGATACCAGGCGGGCGTAGCGAGCTTGCTCCTCCTGTGCATCGGCAGTAGGGATCGAAATCAGAAAGAATAGTACCAGCAGCAGTCTCATTATGGCTTGTATTCACTTTTGGTTACACGCCTGGTCATATTATCCTTGGATTTGTCAAAAACATAATCTATGACCTGCTGATGTCTCATTTTAGATCTCACCGCACTTCCTGCTGCGGGGGAAGCATAAAACCTTCTGGAAGCCACTCTGAAATTCCTCGCTTCATCAAGGTGTGTAAACATATGGCTCCATGCACCCATATTCCTTGGTTCTTCTTGAGCCCAGACAACATCGTCTGCGTTCTTATATTTAGCAATCAGTTCTTTGATAGTATCTGTGGGCAACGGAAATAGTTGTTCTATTCTAACCAGGGCCACATCATCTCTTTTCAAAGTTTCTTTTTCAGCGAGCAGATCGTAATAAAATTTCCCGGTACAAAAGACGAGGGTCTTCACCATTTTTACATCGGCATCTGCATTATCAATAACCCTTTGAAATTGTCCGGATACAAAATCTTCTACGGAAGAAACTGCTTTTGGGTGTCTTAGAAGACTTTTGGGCGTAAACACTATGAGGGGTTTTCTAAAACTGGCTTTCATTTGTCGCCTAAGGAGGTGGTATATATTAGCTGGGGTGGTACAGTCCGCAACATACATATTGTCTCTTGCACACAATTGAAGATAACGTTCCATCCTGGCTGAGGAGTGTTCTGCTCCCTGCCCCTCATAGCCATGTGGCAAAAGCATCACCAGACCATTTTGCAGTTTCCATTTGTCTTCTGCTGCAGATATATACTGATCTATCATGATTTGCGCCCCATTGCTGAAATCACCAAATTGTGCTTCCCAAATAGTCAGGGTATTAGGACTTGCCATGGCGTAACCATAATCAAATCCCACTACGCCGTATTCTGAAAGAAGGGAGTTAAAAATTTGAAACCTGCCTTGCTTATCAGAGATCCTGTTGAGCAGCAGTATTTCTTCTTCACTGTCTTCCACTTTAATCACTGCATGTCGATGAGAAAAAGTTCCCCTTTCCACATCTTGTCCGGACATCCTAACCCCATATCCTTCTTCCAGAAGGCTGCCGTAGGCCAGGAGTTCTCCCATGGCCCAGTCCAATTTATCCGATTCGAAGAACATCTTCCTGCGATCATTCACTAATCGTTCTACCTTTCTCAGGAATTTTTTCTCAGCAGGCAGTTCCGTTATGGCATTGGCAATATTTTCAAGTTTTTT
>CBDUAW010000441.1:0-2181 GCA_965365215.1 uncultured Eudoraea sp.
CGATGAGTTCCCAGAAGCCCGTCGATAATAATTTCCAGAACCTCAATATTGATTATAATAAAACCCAGGTACACAATAATATGCATTAGTCCGGCGACCGGCCTAACCACCATTTTGGACTGACCCATGGCAATCCGGGCCATGTTTTTCCAACGCTGGCTCGTATTGTTATCCAGCTTTGCTTCTTTCCCCAGTTTTATATTTCGAATTAGCCGTTTTACATTACGGCTAAAGAAACCGATGCAGGCCACCAGGATTACTAGGAAAATAATATTGGGGAGGTAAGACATAAATTATTTAATTGTTCTTTTCTGCAGGATCATTCTCCGGTAAGCTATATTCTTTCTGTTTTTTTCCAAAAACCGAAACATTGACATATCGTTTTGGATTAAGCCTGAAATCCTGTAGTAGCAAGTCTAATTCCTTTGAGGCATCGGTAAGGTTTTTATAAAGGGCTTCATCATTCATCAGTTTTCCCAGAGAGCCTTCACCGCTTTCCATTTTGCCGAGTAGGGTATTGAGATTCCCGAGGGTAGACTCAAGATTCTTCATGGTCTTTGAAATTCCGGCGTCGGCCAGGGAGTCGGATATTTTAGAGAAATTGCTCGTTATATTATTGATATTGGTAATAGAACTATCGAGCTGCCCCTTATTGTCTACCAAAAGAGTATTCAAGGCCTGGGTGCTTTGTTGCAGGCTTAGGATCATAGTGTTTAAGCCCCGGATGCTTTCTCTTAGATTCTGCTTGGTGTCGTAGTCTAATACCTCGTTAAAATTCATCAACAGGGAATCTGCATTAGACACGGCCCCTTCTACCTTTAGTTGTAAAGGCGTTAGCTTTTGCTGCACAAGTTCGGTGAGTCCCGGACGGGTATCCGTTACCAAGGTGTCCCCGCTTTTTGCCGTAGGTGCTCCATCAAAGACAGGAATAATTTGTATTCCCTTCCCTCCAATAATTCCGGTATCGTACAATTGTGCTTTACTATTCTTAGAAAATTCAAAGGAATCATCTACTGAAAAGGTAACGAGTAAATTTCCTGAGTTGTCATTGAAGCGAATATTGTTTACACTTCCCACAGAAAATCCATTGATAGAGACCTGGGTTCCGGGTTGCAATCCCCCAACATGTTTATAGACCGCGTAGAAGGTTTTGCTGCTGTCAAAGATTGGGGTTGATTTTAAATACGTGAAGCCTAGAATAAATAATAGGATACCACCAATAACGATAATCCCTGTTTTAATTTCCCTGGATAGTTTCAAAAGCTCAATTTTGGATACCAAACAAAATTAGAAATATTTTCTTAGAAGCCTTACAATTATTCAGAAACGTATTTCAGGGCCTCTTTTAGTGGTATTCTAACCCCGTCTTTATAGGCTACAATATAGGAGGAAGTATAGCCTTTTGCATCGGCATTAGATTTAAAGAGTTTTACCTGCTGATAGGAAGAGGTATTTCCGTACATGTACCGGAAAAGGTTTTTAAAAGGTTCTTTAGACAAGGTGTTAAGTCCTTTAAAATCCTCTGATCGCAAAGGCAAGTCCCTGGAACTAGCCATAAGTTGTACTTTGAAAACAATATTGGCCTTAGGCATCTCCTTAACCACTTCTCCTTTGCCCGCAGATGGTTTTGTAACAGTATTATCTTCTGTTGGTTTTATAGGTGGAGGTAACGTTTCCTTAGGCTCTTCCTTTGCAACCGCTTCTTTTGTTTCAACTATTTCCTTAACCTTACCTACTTCAGGGTCCACATCCTGGGCGGTTTTTAATTCTTTTGCTGTTGCTGTGGCAAGCTCTTTCTCTGGCTCTTCCTCAGTAGTAACTGAGCTGGGCTCTTCTGGCATATCTACCTCTGTTTCTTTTGTTGCCACAGTGGGAGGTGGAGTGATTACCCCTGTACTATCAGTAAGTTCATCAAAATTACCATTGATGCTCTGTTTGTAGTTCTGAATTGCACTGGCTATGGCTTTGCCCATCTCAAGCTGTCCTTTCTTGGAATTGAGGTAATTACCTTCTGATTTATTGGTCAAGAAACCTGTTTCAATCAGGACGCTGGGCATAAACGTCTGATGGAGTACTATAAATCCTGCCTGTTTTACTTTTCTGTTGTTCCTTTTAAGCTTTTGGGAAAAATTATCCTGCATCATCTTGATATCTTAAGGTACCAAACGTTTACCGAGTGTA
>CBDUAW010000442.1:0-2140 GCA_965365215.1 uncultured Eudoraea sp.
TTTTAGTCCTTCCGTAATGGTCTCCCAGCCATACTGTATTAGTTTGGAAGCATAGGCAGGATCAATACCCTTTTCTATCATTTTATCAAAACAAAGGATAGAGCCTGTTTGCAGGAGGCCACAAAGAATGGTTTGCTCCCCCATCAGGTCCGATTTCACTTCTGCAATAAAAGATGATTCCAACACCCCTGCTCTGTGCCCTCCGGTGGCAACAGCATAGGCTTTTGCCTGTTCCAATCCAACTCCGGCCGGATCATTATCCGGGTGTACCGCAATTAGGGTGGGTACTCCAAACCCCCTTTTGTATTCTTCCCTAACTTCCGAACCTGGGCATTTTGGCGCCACCATTATTACAGTGATATCCTTCCTGATCTGCATCCCCTCCTCCACAATATTAAAACCATGGGAATAAGACAAGGTAGCCCCTTTCTTCATTATCGGCATCACTTCATTAATTACATTGGTATGTTGTTTATCTGGCGTAAGGTTTATCACCAGGTCAGCCGTTGGCACCAACTCCTTATAAGTGCCAACAGCAAAGGCATTTTCTGTTGCGTTTATATAGGATTGTCGCTTCTCCTTTATTGCGCCTTTGCGCAGGGTATAGGAAATATCCAAACCGGAATCCCTCATGTTCAGCCCCTGGTTTAGTCCTTGTGCACCGCAGCCCACAATAACTATTTTCTTTCCCTTTAGTGCCGAAACCCCATCTGCAAATTCGTGCGCTTCCATAAATCGGCATTTCCCAAGTTGTTCTAATTGGTCCCTCAGGGATAGTGTATTAAAATAATTCGCCATAGTATTCTCTCTAGGTTGATTTTATATTGTTAATCGTGATACATTTCATTAAGTAAGGCCGTGATTGGCATTTCCTCCTTGGTAACGGTAATCCTCCCGGAACGCACAAATTGCATAATGCCATAAGGCTCTAGCTTATCGTGCATCTCGTCTATCTCATGACGCCTCCCGGTCTTGGCCAGTACAAAATATTTTCTGGAGACCGTAACAATTTTTGATTTGCTCTCTGCTATTATATTTTGAATTTGAGGTTCGTCAAACAGCAAATCGGAGGCAATCTTGAACATGGCAGATTCCTGATAAATGGTTTCTTCATCCGTGTGATAAAATGCCTTTATCACTTCAATTTGCTTTTCAATCTGAGCTACAATCTTTCGTGTCCAATCCTCAGTTGTATAAATAACAATAGTAAATTTTGAAACATTCTCAATCTCTGATTTAGATACGTTTAAGCTTTCTATGTTAATGTGTCGCTTTAAGAATATACCCGAAATTCTATTGAGTAATCCAACATTATTTTCTGAGTAAACTGATATAGTAAACCACCTTTTTTCCATCCCTTATTATTTTAATCTGATGTCTGATACGGAAGCCCCTGAAGGAATCATTGGGAAGACATTGTCTTCTTTTTCAACTCGTACTTCAAGAAAATAAGGCTCCTTTGATTTAATCATTTCCTGAACCTTGTCTTTAAGATCCTTTCGTTCCGTAACCCTGCTGGCCTTAATAAAATACCCCTCAGCAATTTTGACAAAATCCGGGTTGGTCATTACGGTTGAAGCGTATCTGCTTTCAAAGAACAATTCCTGCCACTGTCTTACCATTCCCAGATGATCATTATTTAGTACCACTATTTTAACGGGAGTTTTGTTTTGAAAGATCGTGGCCAGTTCCTGAATGGTCATCTGATACCCTCCATCACCTATTATGGCTACTACTTCCCGGTCCATTGCCCCCATTTTTGCACCAATCGCTGCTGGTAAGGCAAAACCCATAGTACCGAGTCCCCCCGAGGTGATGTTGCTTTTGGTTTGATTGAACTTAGCATACCTACAGGCTATCATTTGGTGCTGTCCCACATCCGTTACAATTACAGCTTTGTTCTGGGAAGCCAGGTTTATCTCCTCAATCACCTCCCCCATGGTCAATCCCGGCTTGGTAGGATGAATGTCGTTTTCAATTACGGTTTCAAATTCTTCCCTATACTTGTCCTTGAATTCCTGGTGCCAGGCTTCATGGCTGTTTTTCTCAATAAGAGGCAATAACAGATTCAAGGTTTCTCTGGAATCTCCTAGTACAGCCACATCTGCTTTTACATTTTTGTTTACTTCAGCCGGATCTA
>CBDUAW010000443.1:0-2138 GCA_965365215.1 uncultured Eudoraea sp.
CCCAATAACCCCACGGGGAATGCTTTTAGGGAAGGAGATATTGAGCAGCTCTTGCAAAAATTTGAGGGTCTGATTGTGATCGATGAGGCATATATTCACTTTTCAGAGCAGGCAGGATGGATTACTAAATTAAAAGATTACCCCAACCTTATTGTTACTCAAACCTTTTCAAAAGCCTTTGGAATGGCAGGAATTCGCCTGGGAGTTGCCTATGCATCGAAAGAGATTATTGCTGTTTTAAATAAAATTAAGCCCCCATATAATGTAAATGCTTTGACACAAAACCAGGCTTTGGCACTATTAAACGCTTCCGGCGAGGTAGTGGAACAGATTGAGGAAATAAAACGGGAATGTAGGGAAGTCTATAACAGGTTGCAAACTGTAGCATGTATTGAAAAAGTATACCCCACAGATGCCAATTTTATCCTAGCCAAGGTAGATGATGCAGACCGGAGATATCAGCAACTGCTCAGTATGGGAATCGTAGTTAGAAACCGTTCCGCTCAGCCCTTGTGCGGCAATACCTTGCGTTTTACGATTGGCACCAGAGAGGAAAATCAGAAATTACTTAATGCCTTAGCTCAGATATAATGGAAACAATAGTAAAAAAGAGAAAAGTTCTGTTTGTTGACCGGGATGGCACCCTGATCCGGGAACCGGAAGATGAGCAAATAGACAGCTTTGAAAAGATTGAGTTTTATCCCGGAGTATTCATCAACCTGGCGAAAATTGCTCAGGAACTCAATTTTGAATTGGTAATGGTAACCAACCAGGACGGCCTGGGTACCGATTCCTTTCCGGAGGATGATTTCTGGCCTGTTCAAAACTTTATAGTGAAGGCTTTTGAGAATGAGGGTATTCGGTTTAACGAAATTTACATAGACCGTACTTTCCCTGCTGACAACGCCCCAACCCGTAAACCTGGGACCGCTTTGCTTTCTAAATACTTTGAAGAGGCATATGACCTGGAAGGATCCTTTGTAATCGGAGACCGCCTTACGGATATGGAATTGGCTAAAAATCTGGGGGCCAAAGGGATATTTATTGATAATGAAACGAATCTGGGAACGGATGAAATCACCGTCCGCAAAGATCAGCTAAAGCCTGTAATAGCGCTGGAAACAGATAGTTGGATTCACATTTATGAGTTTTTAAAGTTAAGGGAACGAGAGGTAGAATTGGTGCGAAATACCAACGAAACCAAGATCAGGATCAAACTTAATCTCGATGGTACCGGAAAGGGAACTATCAATACCGGCCTGTCTTTCTTTGATCATATGCTCGATCAACTTTCCAGGCACGGGCAACTGGATCTGGATATTGAGGTAAAGGGAGATCTTGAGGTAGACGAGCACCACACCATTGAAGATACCGGAATAGCTCTGGGAGAAGTATTCCACAAGGCCCTGGCAGATAAGCTGGGCATAGAACGATATGGATTCACCCTTCCTATGGATGATTGTCTTGCACAGGTAGCCCTGGACTTTGGGGGCCGTAACTGGCTGGTATGGGAGGCCGAGTTTAAACGTGAAAAAATAGGCGATATGCCAACAGAGATGTTTTATCACTTTTTCAAATCATTTACAGACGGGGCAAGAGCTAATTTGAATATTAAGGGGGAAGGGACCAATGAACATCATAAGATTGAAGCTATTTTTAAGGCCTTTGCGAAAGCCATAAAGATGGCCGTGAAGCGCGATGCAAACAAGATGGTATTGCCTACTACTAAAGGTTTGATCTAGATTTAGAATTAATGAAAATTGTAATTATCAATTACGGTGCAGGGAATATCCAAAGTATCAAATTTGCCTTTGAAAGATTGGGTTATGATGCCATATTAAGTGCGGATCCTGAAGAAATAAAAGCGGCGGACCGGGTAATATTTCCCGGTGTGGGCGAAGCGAGTAGTGCCATGCGCAAATTAAAGCATAGTAAGCTGCATCAGCTAATCCCTAAACTTCAGCAACCGGTACTTGGGATTTGTCTTGGGATGCAACTGATGTGTGCTTCTACCGAAGAAGGAAATACTACAGGCTTAAACATTTTTAAAACTGAAGTGCTGAAGTTCAATCACGGTGTAAAAGTGCCACAAATAGGATGGAATCAGATTACGGAATTAAGATCCGATTTGTTTAGAG
>CBDUAW010000444.1:0-2136 GCA_965365215.1 uncultured Eudoraea sp.
GCCGTAGAGGTAAGGGTTTCCAGATAGTTTGTTTCTCCTAGTTCAAATTTCCTGGCAGCAGCATTGGCAAATTTTTCATACAGCGAATCCATGTTTTTATATATCGCTTTTTTGGCCCTTGCATACTGCAATTGATGGAATGCCTTATTCAATTCCCCTAAAAGTTGGCGCTTTTTAAGGGCCAGTGTACTAGTTTTCAGACCATAGGCCGACTTTTGGATTTTCCTTTCAGCAAAATACAGGCTGGGAAACTTAAAGTTCTGCCTGAGGCCATAGACCTCCAAAGGCCTACCATTCAGGGAAATGTTATTTTCATCATAACTATAAAAGACTTCAGTCTTATCGAAGTCGAACGCCGTACCCATCATGGCTTTGGCTTCATCCGACTTTATTTCAGCAAATTTTATTCCCGAATTATTTTCCAGAGCCAGGATTTCTATCTCCTGTATGGACAGACCTTGTCCTTGTGCTTCTACCTCCATCCCGAAGGCCATAAAGAGTACCAGCACCGTGACAATTTTCTTAAGACGGTTTTTGTTAGCACCTCCTCCCTTTGGCATAAAAATGGAGTACAAAACCGGAAGCACTACTAAGGTCAGGAGGGTTGCAGTGATAAGGCCACCAATGACTACAGTGGCCAATGGTCTTTGTACCTCAGCCCCCACGTTTGTTGAAATGGCCATGGGAAGAAAGCCAAGGGCAGCGGCGCTAGCCGTTAGTAGCACCGCCCGCAACCGATCTTTGGCGCCACGGATAATTAATTCTTCAATACTTGTCATGCCTTCTTTCTTTAATTCTTTAAAATGTTCTATCAGGACAATACCATTTAAAACCGCTATTCCAAAAAGGGCAATAAAGCCAATCCCAGCGGAAATACTAAAAGGCATGTCCCGTACCCATAACAATAAGACACCACCAATAGCAGCCAAGGGAATTGCGGAGTAAACCAGAAGTGCTTCTCTGGCCGAATTGAATGCAAAAAACAGGAGAATAAAAATCATGATAAGGGATATGGGAACAGCAACCATGAGACGATTGCGAGCCATTTCCAGGTTCTCAAATTGTCCGCCATAAGACAAGGTGTAACCGGGAGGCAGTTTCAGATCCTGGGATAGTCGTAGCTGTATATCGTCTACTACCGACTGCAGGTCGCGATTCCGAACATTGATCCCCACCACTACCCTTCTCTTGGTGTCATCTCTTGCAATTTTAGCTGCTCCAACATCATAATTTATCAATGCTAGTTCATTTAGCGGTACTTTGTTGCCATTGGGAAGGTCTACATAGAGGTTCTGGAGGTTTTCAATTCCTCGCCGCTGTTCCTCATCTAGTCTCAGAGTGAGATCAAATCTGCGTTCCCCTTCGTATACCTGCCCTAAATTTGCTCCGGCAAAACCCATGGAGATCACTTTGTTCAGATCATCAATATTGAGGCCGTATTTTGCTATTTTCTCCCGCTTGTATTTTACATTCATTTGGGGAAGACCAACCGTTTTCTCCACTGTTACATCTGCTGCCCCCGGAATGTCAGCAATTAGTTCCTTTATCTCATTTGCCTTTTCGTTTAAGACAGCCAAATCCTCTCCAAAAACCTTTATGGCGATATCGGCCCTAACACCGGTAATTAGTTCATTAAAACGCATTTCAATAGGCTGTGTAAATTCAACCTCCATCCCGGGGATCACCTTAAGGGCATCCTTAAACAAATTGGCTAATTCATCCTTTGAAGAAGCACTTGTCCATTCCTTTTTGGGCTTCAGGGTAATGATCACGTCACTTTCTTCCATAGACATGGGATCTGTTGGTACTTCTGCTGCACCAATACGGGTAACCACCTGGTCCACTTCGGGAAACTGGGCCATGAGGATATTTTCAATCTCGGTGGTTATTTCAATAGTCTTGCTAAGAGAGGTACCTGTCTTTAGTACCGGTTGAATAACAAAGTCGCCCTCATCGAGCGTAGGTACGAATTCTGCCCCCATCCTGCTGAATATTCCAATTGTACCTAATAACATAAGTACGGCTATCCCTATAACCAGTTGTTTCTTCCTAAGCGACCATCGTAACGAAGGTTCATAGTAGCGGTAAAGGAATTTTATAAAACGCTGTGAGATATTCTCCTTTTCCGGCTTTGAG
>CBDUAW010000445.1:0-2130 GCA_965365215.1 uncultured Eudoraea sp.
GTGCGGCGAGCTTCTCCTCAGGCGTTGTAGCCGCCTTGAATTTGGCCTCGGCCTGTTCTTCTGTTAAGGCACCTTTTCTAACTCCGCCCAGAAGGTGATGCTTTAATAGTACTCCTTTATAAGACAAAATTCTCTTGGCAGTATGGGTTGGCTGCGCTCCATTGTCTAACCACTTAACGGAGTTGTCTATATTAAGGTCAATAGTAGCCGGATTGGTATTGGGATTATAGCTACCCAATTTTTCCAGGAATTTACCATCTCTTTTTGACCTGGCATCTGCTGCCACAACCCAATAAAATGGTTTTCCTTTTTTTCCGTGTCTCTGAAGTCTAATTCTAACTGGCATATCACATTAATTTTGTAGGGTGCCCGACCCTCGGTTATTAATTCTTTATCCTCTAAAAGGACGGCAAAGATACTGGTTTTATTTAAATGAACAATGCCCTGCAAAAAATACTTTACTCCCGCTCTGCCAGCAGGTCTTTTCCTTTTACCATAGTCTTTTGGTGCTCCTGAACGAGGGCATTTATCTTTTGAATGATATCAGGGTGTTTTCCCGAAATATCGAATTGCTCTGAGGGGTCCTTATTAAGATTGTATAGTAAGGGGGTGTCTAACTCTTTTCGTTCCCCAAATTGACCATAAGCGCCTTGTGTAATGAAATGCGCCTTGTATTCGCGGTATCTCAGGGCGAATAAATCGCTTCCCCTGTAAATATAGGTTTGCTCTCGCGGGCTGGACCCATTCTTTAACAAAACAGGACTCAAATCTAGCCCGTCAATAATTCGATCTTGTGGAATTTCTGTCCCGGCCATGGCAGAAAAAGTAGTAAAAAGGTCCATTGTTGAACCCATCTCCTGAACAATACCCGGTTCTATGGATCCGGGTCCCCAAAAAATAGCTGGTTCGCGGATTCCCCCTTCCCAGGTAGTCCCCTTGCCGGCTCTGAGCAGGCCTGCACTACCCCCTTTGTCTTTAACGGTGACCCAGGGGCCGTTGTCTGAGGTAAAAACCACAATGGTATTCTCTTCCAACCCTTCTTCCTTCAAAACCTTGAGAATTTCTCCTACCCCGTGATCTATCTCCTCTACCACATCTCCGTAAAGCCCGCGCTTACTTCGCCCTTGGAACGACTCGGATACAAACAAGGGAATATGGGGAAGATTATGTGCCAGATAGACAAAAAATGGTCCTTCCTTATGATTTCTAATGAACTTAATAGTTTCCTCTGTATACCTATGGGTAATGGTATGTTGATTTACAGGACGTTCAATAATCTCCGTGTTTTTTAGAAGCGGCACATTGAAATGTGTGGTAAGGATTTTACTGTCTTCCTGCTCCCAGTAGTCCCAATAGGGAATATCTGAAATCCTGTCCATATCATTGGAATAAGGAATACCGTAATAATAATCAAATCCGTGATTGGTGGGGAGATATTCTTCCTTGTGGCCCAGGTGCCACTTTCCAATACAGGCTGTTTTATATCCGGCTTTTTTCAATTGTTCGGCCAGCGTAATTTCGGAAGCGGGAAGTCCATTTTTTGAGTCCGGGAAAAGTACCCGGTGTTTATTACTGGCCATACCGCTTCTAGCGGGTAACCTGCCGGTCATCAAGGCTGCCCTGCTGGGCGTGCATACACTCGCAGCCGAATAAAAGTTGGTCCACTTCTGGCCTTCCATCGCCATCCGGTCCAAATTCGGGGTTTTAATTGTGGGATGCCCGTAACAACTGAGGTCTCCATACCCCAGGTCATCGGCAAATATGATTATAAAATTGGGTTTTTCAGATTCCTTTTCTTGTCCATGGACCACTAGATTAGCCATAAGGAAGAGGCATATACTGCCTAATTTTATACCCAATTTCATTTATGCTTAATTTGAATTATTTATTCCAGGTATAAGGTAAGCAATATGAATAATATCGGAATTCCCTACATGAAAATTATTCGTTGATAACTCCTGATAATTCCCTTTTCTCCGATAGATTCATTTCCCTATTTTTATAGCCTGCTTTATAAATTAGCACGCTTTTTATGTACCTCATTTTTGATACAGAAACCACTGGTTTACCCAAACGATGGGATGCCCCGATCTCCGATCTGGACAATTGGCCGCGAGCAGTACAAATCGC
>CBDUAW010000446.1:0-2130 GCA_965365215.1 uncultured Eudoraea sp.
GACCGATGCGCAGGCGTTTCGCGATATGGCCGAGTTGCTCGAAATCGCCTTTCCGAGGGTTCACGCGGCGATGACCCGCGAGATCATTGCCGAGCATTCGCTGCTCTACAGCTGGGAGGGGCATAACCCGAAATTACCTCCTTAACTCCTTTTACACTTTCAAATATGGCTTCTACACACCAGAAACAACCGCTGGCGAAGTATGCAGTCTCATATTCCTGTAGTTGCTCCGTGCTAAGGGCAGCTTCTTCAATTTGTTTTTCTTCAATGATATCCGATTTCTCGGGGATTTTGTCCTTAACCTTAGACTGGCAATGGAAATTGAACAGGCCCACAAAAAGTACCAGGAGGATATGCTTTGATTTCATAGTTACTTCCTTTTTTTCAAATTTCCGGCATTTCAGACATTTATTCGGTTAAATCCTTGTTAATTTGAGACCTCAGAGATAGGTGAAATTAGGAATCTGGATAAATTCAAATCCGGAATTTCATTGCGCATAAGATTAAAACCAATGGATTATGCCATTACAACTATTGGATAAGACAATACCCCTCTCCGATTATATCCCGGTAGATCTGTCGGTCAATAATCCCGAACTCAGCCATGTGAATCTGGCTGATCCTGACGCCTGTCAGGCGTATATTGATCATCATTTAGAACGGCATGGTGCTAAGGTAGCATACGGGGGATATCTGGAAACTCGTAAAATGTATGAAGATAAACCCTCCTTCACTAAAGCTAATTCCCCGAGAAATATTCACCTTGGGATAGATTTTTGGGCTGAAGCAGAAACAAAAGTAGTTGTACCCTTAAGGGGGGTGGTTCACAGTTTCAGGAACAATACTACTTCAGGGGATTACGGTCCTACAGTGATTCTTGTTCATTTTACAGGAGAAAAGCAATTCTTTACGCTTTACGGGCATTTATCCCTGGAAACCTTGAGCCGTCTTAGTATTGGACGGGAATTTGCTGGTGGCGACGTATTGGGAACTCTCGGCACGCCTGAAATTAATGTAAACTACGCTCCTCATCTTCATTTTCAGGTTATTAAAGACATTGCCGGGTATATGGGTGATTATCCAGGAGTGTGTAGTACCGAAGAATTAATTTTTTACCGCAATAACTGCCCGGATCCTGAGATTTTCCTTAGAACAAGGGTGTAAGCATACTACTTATCAGTTTAAAGCGTTAATTCGAGCTTGCTTTTTTAGCTATACTGCCGTTAAAAAGCACCTATTTCCGATAAGTGGTTTTGGGGCTTGTGGACGTTCATCGGAATTTTTTTGCACTTTAACCGGCTTTTTGTCAGATACCGAAAAATAAGGGTTTTTCAGCGATTTACATCCTTTAAGGACACCCCTGATCGCGTTTTTATTATATAAAAACGCAAGTCATGAAAACGCTTATCACTTTAATCTTTGTTCTTTTCATCGGAGTAGCTGCCCAGGCTCAGGATACCACTTCTGAGGTAAAAGTTGAGACTATTGAAATGAGCATTGTTACTTCTACTACTAATACTACTGTAAAGGAAGATAACAAAGTGGCTCGTTTGTACAGAAGGTCTAATTCTAACGTAAAGAAGGCTTTGTCCTTTACTACTAAAAGAAACAAAGCTAAATTGGCTTAATAGAAATACCTACTCCTGCTCTTCCGAAGAGGTTTCACCTTTGTGAAGCTTGTGTTCCATGACGTTAAGTTTTTTTAATTTGGCCTGCCATGTTGCAAGGGCCTCCTTGTGCCTCTGAATATTTTTCACTACCTCTTTTACAAGGGGGTTCTCTTCAGAGTCGTTAGAGAAAAACAGGAGATTGTTTTCGAGTTGTCTTATTTCATTTTTGCATTCATCAATTTTACGCCTGATAAATGTTCTTTCATTTGAAATTGCCCTTTCATCATCCCTTTTGGCTAACTGCTGAATTTTATTACCGTATTTAAGCAATTCAGTTTCCTGTCTGCTTACCCCTACTTTTTTAAGTAGCGCATCGAGCACCTTGTTGAATTTGGTATTGATATGCTTTTTGTTGAAAGGAACCCGTCCATACAATTTCCATTGGTTAATAAATTCCTTGATTTCATTCAAGTCCTTTTCTTTATCTCCACTCAGCTGGAACGCCTTAAGCTTGTCCATT
>CBDUAW010000447.1:0-2123 GCA_965365215.1 uncultured Eudoraea sp.
TCTTTTCAGGGAACCAGGAACTTCTTGACAAGGTCAGGGAATTGCTGGAGAATCCGAGGCGCAGAGAGGAAATAGCCCGTAACGGCCACGAACGCTGCAGGAATTCCGGTTACTCATATGACGACCTGGTTGAAAAATTAATCCCGGCCATAGAATCCGCCGCCATAACGGAATTATCGGCCCAACACTAAGGTGAATTAAGTGAAACGGTTACTGGTTAACAGGAAAAGGAACTACGTAACACTCGCTCAGGGGGCTAATGCCCTGTTGGTACTGATACTGGGTAAATTAATTGCAGTATATGTAGCACCGGGGGACTTCGGAATATACAGCCTGCAGTTCGCGGCATACACTTTTATCCTGACCTTTTGGGTGCATCCGTACCTTCAATTCGCCAAGGCAACCAACAAGACGTTGCTTCCAAGGATAGGCAGCAGGCCCTATTTCCTACTCTTAAGCTGTGTGGTGGGCATCGCCCTATTGGTCCTATTAGGGCTGATGTACTTCATTTTTGGAATGGAATTATCCTGGCTTTACATCCTCATTCCCGGATTCTTGGTCCTCTCGGCAGTTCACCGATTAGTAGTGGATTATTTGAAGGTGGACAATCAACTCATCACCGCATCCGGCATGGAGGTCTGGAAGGCTTTTGCCGGTTTGGGTATTGCCCTGCTGATTTTTGTTGTAGGAATGGATCTTGAAAATGATGTTGAAAACCTTTGGGGAATCCAATTCGGGGGAGTGGCACTTGGGTTGATCTATTTTCTAAGCAAATACAGGGCTTATGCGGTAAAATTTCCGGTATCCGTAAAGCCCTTTGTCAGGAAGTATTTCCGCTTTGCAGGCCCATTGATGTTTCTGGCAATTTGGTCTTGGTGCAATAATTATTTTGACCGGTATGCCATCGAATACTTCCTCTCGGAAAAAGAGGTTGGTATCTATAATGCGAATTACGGCGTGGGATCCAAGTATTTCCTGGTGCTGTATCCCATTTTCACCACCTTGCTAACCCCTTCCGTTTTCGGGTTGCGGAAGGTCAAAGATAAAAAGCGAACGATCTTCAAATACAGCCTGGCTTATGTGGTCTTTGGCCTGGTATCCCTGTTCCTGATATACATTTTCAGGGAACCAATCGGATACCTGCTGCTGTCCGATGCTTACAGCGATGGCTTTGACTTGATTTTCTGGATTGCGCTGGCTTATTTCTTTTTGACACTTGCCTACATCTATGAATCCATATTGTATGCGGAGGAGCGTTCAATGTCTATTCTCATAGGCACTGTACTGTCCGCCCTTACGAATATTGGCCTCAATGTAATTTTAATACCTTATTACGGTATTTGGGGAGCAGCGATCGCTTCAGGAATAGGGTTTACAGTGCATCTAGGGTATATATTTTATCGATTCAAGCGATTATGAAACTTAAGCTGAACAGACATGGATATCTCTGGCTTAAAGGGATTGTGTGGATGTGTTACACACTATACCTCCTTTATGTTCTATTGACAGTACAAAGCTTCAATTTAATCGCCGGGAGCCTGGTTAGCGGCGTTCTTCTGCAGCTAACGGTCATAACATTCCTGACACATTGGTACCGCAACAAACAACCGCGTTTGCTGGATTGGTTCCGGGTTTCCACATTCGTATTTATCGTCATAAATTTTATGGCGATGACCCATGAACTCGATACAAACCTGTATATCGTAGTAAATGGTGTTTTGCACATTAGTTCCAAAACTGCTTTAACGGCGTTACTGGTTGTATTTGCCGGCCTTCTGGCGCTTAAGATTGGGGAGTACTGGGCAAAACCGCTAATTAAAACATTGGTGCCGGGCAGAAATTCAACAAGATTGCATCGATTTACGTTCAGAAATAAGTATCTATTCTATGGCGCTACAGCCTTCATTTGCGTCCTTCAATTATTTCTGTTCACCCAAGGTTATCTCGGATACCGATCGGAAGGCGATTATGACGTATCCAGTTATTCCTTTCTGTTGATAATTATTCGCGTAATAGGCCCACTACTCCTTTTGATGTTCGCGATTATCCGGTTTAAATTCAATTACAAGGATCCGATCTTCAAATATGCCTTCATCCTGTATTTTGTCATTCAAATCGCCATC
>CBDUAW010000448.1:0-2118 GCA_965365215.1 uncultured Eudoraea sp.
ACCGGTGACCTCTTGCATGCCATGCAAGCGCTCTAGCCAGCTGAGCTAATCCCCCAAATTCTTAGGAAAGGCAAAGGAAGTACTTTTTGCATAAGTTTCAAAATTACAATTCGGGATTTTTCCTTGATCTTAGTCTTTCTTTACGCTGAGTACAAGAACAGGTATTCTTGCCGAGAATTCGGACTTGGGAATGGTATTCTTTTCCCATAAGTTCGTGAATATCCCTCTTCTCCTTCTGAAGACACAGAGCAAATCTGGTTGTTTCGTCAAAATGTGTTCTAGTATTCCCAGGTACGTAGTAGCGTGCTCAGTTACCGTAAGCTTGGAACAGAGATTCATCAGGGCCGTATTGATCTTAAGGTCTTCCTCTTTATAGCCTGGGGTTTTGACCATCAGCAAATTAACCTTGGAACTGTATTTATTCTTAATCTTCCTCAGGGGATCTAAAATTTCCTTGTGCTTTAATATCCCGGATTTAAATGCCGTTAAAATACTTTTAAAGGGAGTGAATTTACTTCCCTTGGGCACAATCAGGGTAGGGATATCAGTACGTTTTACTATCCGTCCGCTGCAATGTCCTAAATACAACTCCTCCTTAATATCATTGCTTCTTGGGGCAATTATGATCAGATCAATGCCCAGGCGGTTGTCTACCTCTTTTAGTCCGTCAATTAAGTCCCCATTGTAGGTTGCAATTTTTACCTCAACTTCTTTTGCATCAACCATCCCAATGATTTCCTTAAGTCTTTGTTTGCTGCTCTCGCTTACCTTTTCAGAGATGTTAGTCAATTTCCCAGCTCCTGCCGTAACATTAAAAACTTCCATTGCATAAACCTGTGAACCAAATTCGGCTGCAAAATCTATGGCGTATTGCAAAGTCTCATGTGCGTTTGGGGAAGTTCCTACGGGTACTAGAATATTCTTCATTGGATTTGTGATTTATACTATAAATTTACGGCTTAATCACCTAGGTACGAATGATAAGACGTGCAAAGATACTGGAAATCCCTGAAATTCTTGAGCTAACCAAACAGTGTGCGCAAGATATGATTTCCAAGGGCATACACCAATGGAACGAGCACTACCCTTCAGAAAAGGCATTTGTGCGAGACATTGACAGAGGGGAGCTCTTTGTAAAGATTTTCAACAAAAAAATAATTGGTGTAATTGCAATTTCCACTTATATGGATAAAGAGTATGAAGAGGTAAAGTGGTTAACTCCCAATGAAAACAATCTGTATATTCATAGACTAGCGGTATTGCCAGAATACCAGGGTAGTGGATATGCCAAAGAACTAATGGAGTTTGGGGAATTGTATGCCAAAAAAAAGAAGTTTGCCTCCATTAGGCTCGATACCTTTAGCCAAAACAAAAGAAATCAGCGTTTCTATGAACATAGAGGATATCAGAAATTAGAAGAAATTTATTTTCCCGATCAGAGTGTAGATCCCTTCTACTGTTATGAATTGGTCCTTTAATTTCTTTGCCCCTTGAAAATAGCAATAACCTTCAAGACGATCAATAAACTGGCTATCCCTGCAACTATTGCGGGAATAGCAGAGCCGGTTTTGTCCATAACCGATACGGCCATTGTTGGCAACATCCCGTCTTATGGGATGGAATCACTGGCAGCCGTTGGAATTGTGGGTTCCTTTCTATCTATGCTTATTTGGATACTTGGTCAGACCCGCAGTGCTATTTCTGCCATCGTTTCACAATATCTTGGAGCCGGCAAAATAAAAGAAGTCAGCACCCTCCCCGCTCAGGCAATATACTTCAATATCTTTCTCAGCCTAATCATACTTTTTTTAACGTATTTCCTCGCGGAGGATATTTTTAAATTGCTAAATGCCCAGGGAAAGATCCTGGAATTCTGTATTGCCTATTATGAAATAAGGGTATGGGGATTCCCACTAACGCTTTTTGTTTTTGCCGTAATGGGGATTTTCAGGGGCCTGCAAAACACGTATTACCCAATGTTGATTGCCATAGTTGGAGCCAGCCTGAACATTGTCCTGGATATCGTATTGGTCTATGGGATTAAAGGGGTTTTGGAACCCATGAATCTCGAAGGAGCTGCCTGGGCAAGCCTTATCGCTCAACTGGTAATGGCCATTA
>CBDUAW010000449.1:0-2116 GCA_965365215.1 uncultured Eudoraea sp.
TATTTGAGATCACTGAGCACGGAGAAGAGCAAATTGTTCTCGAAGGGGGTATGGGTGGTTTAGGTAACTGGCACTTTAAATCGCCAACTAACCAAACACCGCGTTACGCGCAACCGGGAAAAGGGGGGCTGGAAAAAGAGTTAACCCTGGAACTAAAGGTGTTGGCAGATGTTGGTTTAGTCGGTTTCCCCAATGCAGGAAAATCTACCTTGCTTGCCGCTCTTACTGCTGCTAAACCCAAAATTGCTGATTATGAGTTCACTACCTTAAAACCAAACTTGGGAATTGTAAAATACAGGGATTTCCGGAGTTTTGTAATGGCCGATATCCCGGGGATTATTGAGGGAGCTGCAGAAGGTAAAGGTTTGGGGCATTATTTTTTAAGGCACATAGAAAGAAATGCTGTTTTACTTTTCCTTGTTCCTGCTGATAGTAGTGATATCGCCAAAGAATACCAGATCCTTATGAATGAATTACGTAAATACAATCCGGAACTTCTAGACAAGAAGCATTTATTGGCAATCTCCAAGGCAGACATGCTCGATGAAGAATTAATGGAGGAAATGGATCAGGAACTAAAGCAACGTTTAAAAGATGTCCCCTACCTCTTTATATCATCTGTTTCACAATATGGATTACAGGCCTTAAAAGACAGGCTTTGGTTGCTCTTGAACGAATAACTTCCATAGCTGGTCTCGGGCGGGACTTTTTTCATTATTTTTATATTAAGAGTTGGCTATGAAAAAGATGGGTCTTCTTATGTTTCTTTTTCTTTTGACTGCTTGCAGCGCGGTTAGGGTGAATTATGACTACGATAAAGAAACAGACTTTTCCGATTACAGATCCTATAATTACTATCCGGAATTGGAGACGGGCCTGAGTCAACTAGATACCAAGCGATTACTAAGGGCCGTAGATTCAATTTTGCAATCAAAAGGCCTATTAATAGCAGAAGAACCCGATTTCTATATCAATATCCTGAGTCAAAGCTTTAGGACGCCAAATAACAACGCCGTAGGGGTTGGAGTTGGGGGTACCGGAAGGAATGTAGGGGGAGGAATTTCCGTTGGTATCCCAATAGGTGGGTCTGGTCTTGAAAGGGAAATTTTGTTCGATTTTATTGACCCGAGAAAGGATGTCCTCTTTTGGCAGGCCGTGAGTACTAGCAACCTTAGTGATAATGCGGCACCCAGTACAAGAGAACGAAAACTAAAGGAAATAGCTGCCAGGGTTCTTGCCAAATACCCCCCGGCTTCCAATAAAGTTCACCAGTAATTTGCTTATTTAGCGTTTTAACTACTCTTGTAACTTCTGACTTGACCGTTCAAATCTGCAATTTTACCATTAATCATATTTCCCCTATACCGCATTGGCCTCATTCATATATTTGAAAAAACAGTTATCCTCTTTTGTAATATTTGACATTAAAGAGATACTCATTAGTTAACAAGTATTAACTCTAATATTCACAACACGATGCAATTCAAAAGATTTTTAATTAAGAAAGGACTGTCACTGCTATTGGTCTTTACAGGCATTATTGCCTATGGGCAAGATGCTACGGGCTCCTGGAAAGGGACCTTAACCGTTCAGGGTATGGAATTACCCCTGATATTTAACATTAAGGCAGCCGATGGGCAGTATACGGCTACAATGGACAGTCCGTCACAGGGAGCCACAGATATCCCGATGGACGAGACAATTGTTAATGAAAATGAAGTAACAATCACCTTAAAACAAGCAGGGATTAAATACGTAGCCGAGCTTACGGAAAACCAGCTCCAGGGGACATTTTATCAAGCGGGGATGGAATTTCCGCTTCTCATGGAGAAAACGGTAAAAACAATCCCAGGCAATCCTGAACTGGTAACATCTGATGAGGAATTAGATAAATTGGCAGCTTTAGATGCGGGCGATTACCGTTATACTGTGGAAGACTATTTTGCCAAACCAAAGGCCTCCACATTTCGTTTTTCTCCAAACGGAACCTATATGTCTTACCGTGAAAAAGACGAGAATGGGAAACGACATATTTATGTAAAGAATATCGCCACAGGGGAGGTAAAAAGGGCAATAGAGGAAAAAGAAGAACTTGTAAGGGGATATGGCTGGGTAA
>CBDUAW010000450.1:0-2107 GCA_965365215.1 uncultured Eudoraea sp.
TTATATTGGGCCAGGTGGTGTTCCAACCAGTGTACCGATTCAGCATCAAGGTGGTTTGTAGGTTCATCAAGGAGCAGGATCTCCGGTTCCTGTAATAACAGTCTGCAAAGGGCCACACGCCTTCTTTCCCCACCTGAAAGCACCTTGATCTTTTTATCGGGTTCCGGTGTTCGAAGGGCATCCATGGCAATCTCAAGTTTCGTATCCAGTTCCCATGCATTAGATGCATCTATTTGGTCCTGGAGAGCCGCTTGCTGATTCATGAGCTTTTCCATCTTATCAGGATCTTCATAAACCTCCGGCAGGCCAAACATGTCATTAATTTTATTGTACTCATCAAGGATTGCCACCGTTTCTGCAACCCCTTCCTTCACGATTTCCAGGACTGTTTTCTCATCGTCCAGTTCCGGTTCCTGTTCCAGGAATCCAACTTTGTAGCCTGGTGAGAATACAACATCGCCCTGATAATTTTTATCCACCCCGGCAATGATCCTTAGCAAAGTAGATTTACCGGAACCATTGAGCCCCAATATTCCAATTTTGGCCCCATAAAAGAAACTCAGGTAAATATTTTTAATAACCGGGGTATTGGCATTTTTATAGGTTTTGGTTACCCCGGACATTGAGAAAATGACCTTTTTATCGTCTGACATAAGTTTGATAGAATTAAATCAATAAAATGAAGTAAAATGAATGGCTTTTCAGACCCGTCCTTTAAGCGCATTAAACACCCAGGCTATGGCAAAGAAACCTATTCCCACGGAGGCAAAACCCCAACCAGCAATCTCATCGTAACGAAAGGCCCCAAGGGCAATTAGCCCCAAACCTACTATAATCATAATAAAGGTAGCCCATGCGAGTACCGTATTCTTATTCATTCCCATATGTTGTGTTAGTTTAGCTGTAGATCAAAGATCGTAATTTTCCCTTAAACCCAATAGCCGTAAAAGACCTTCTTTATTCGAAGGGGAATACAATGCCCGACTGCCGTCTTATTTCATCCATTAACCTCACCAATTCCCTGCTATCATCCAGATTCCATAATCTCGTGTGCATATCCCTTGCCTGTTTTCGGAATCTGAACATTTTCGATCTTCCCTTCTCTTTCTAAGGAATATCCTTCAGTTTCATGCCATCTAGGGTGCAAGTAGATTGTACCCTTAGTGCCTGAAATTTCAGCCTTCATCTCAGCGTTGGAAGTTAAGCCACTAAATAACAGCGCCTGTGCCTCGGGATACTGGAAGATCATAGCGGTTTGTATTTCAACCCCGGTTAAATACTTTTTGGTACTGCTCAGGATGCTTTCAGGGCTTCCCAGTAACAGATAAGCCAGGAAGATAGGATAAATACCAATATCCAATAGGGAACCTCCAGCCAAAGCAGGATTCAGCAATCGGCCCTCATCTTCACGGTCCAGGGCATAAAAGGCAAAATCTGCATGGAGGTATCTGATCTGGCCTATTTCTCCTGCCCGTATCAAATTCCTTACTGTGCTAATTGTAGGATTAAATCTGCTCCATAAAGCCTCCATCAAAAAGACTTTTTCCTCTTTGGCCACCTCAATCATTTGATGTACTTCCCCTGTATTGACGCCCAACGGCTTCTCACAAAGTACATGTTTGCCGCTTTTCATGGCCTTAATTGCCAGAGCCGCATGCGATGTATGAGGGGTAGCAATATAAACCACGTCAACTTCAGTAGACTCAAACAAGTCTTCATAGCTTCCAAATGTCAATTCAGAATGGTACTCTGCGCCAAAAGCCTTTGCCTTCTCCACATTTCTGGAAGCTACAGCTGTCAGTTTTGCTTGTGGCACCAGGGCAAGGTCCTTTGCAAATGAGTGGGCAATCTTCCCCAGGCCTACGATCCCCCAACGAATTTTTTTACTCATAGAATGGATTTGTTTTTGCTAAAGTTAATCATAATTAGTGCTTATCTTTATCCATCTTTATAAAAGCGCTGTAAAGCATGGACATTAACTTCAACAAAAACGAAGACCACAATAAACTTCTGGTAAGCGCCCTTAACGACAGGCTGAAAAAGGTTAGTCTCGGGGGCGGAAAAATACGAATCGAAAAGCATCATGGACAGGGAAAATTAACGGCTA
>CBDUAW010000451.1:0-2099 GCA_965365215.1 uncultured Eudoraea sp.
CTACCTGGCTATTGGCTTGTTTATTTCGGCGTGTACGGAAAACCAGATCGTTGCATTTATCCTAAGTACGGCAGTATGTTTTGTTTTTTACTTTGGTTTTGAGGCCGTGGCCACTTTAAGCAGTGGGGAAACCAGCCTTTTTATTCAAAGTCTGGGAATGAGGACGCATTTCAAAGATATGGCCAACGGGGTATTAGATACCAGGGATCTCATATATTTCCTGAGTCTGGTTGGCATCTTTCTATATCTGACGAAGGTTTATCTAAAACAATTCAAGAGGTAATGGATAGAAAGCTTTTTCTCTCGGCGATAAAAGGACTGGCCATAGTTCTTCTTTTGAATCTGGTAGCGGGCTATGTGTACA
Source organism: uncultured Eudoraea sp. (assembly GCA_965365215.1). Lineage (GTDB taxonomy): Bacteria > Bacteroidota > Bacteroidia > Flavobacteriales > Flavobacteriaceae > Lentiprolixibacter. Next base: position 365 of record CBDUAW010000451.1, read on the forward strand.
ACCGCTTCGATCTTACCGAAGATCGGCGGTATACCCTATCCGAGGAATCGGGGATCATCTTACAACAGATTGAATCGCCTGTAATTATCGATGTCTTGCTAGATGGGGAGTTGCCCCCTGAGTTTCTAAAACTCAAAACAGAAACACGTCAAATTTTGGAAGAGTATTCCTCAGGTTCTGATTTTATTAAGTACAGTTTTGTGAATCCGTTGGAAGACGACCAAAATGCAGAGGCCACTATTGCCCAATTACAAAGCATTGGCCTTACTCCGGCAAATATCACAGTAGAAGAGAATAATAGGACAACTCAGGAATTGCTATTCCCCTGGGCATTGGTCACCTATAAAGACCAAACCGTTAGAGTTCCTCTCCTCAAAAACCAACTAGGGGCCAGCAGCGAGGATCGTATTAACAGTTCCGTACAAAATCTGGAATACGCCTTTTCGGATGCACTTTACAAGCTGAAGATTAAGGAAAAGAAACGGATTGCAGTGATAAAAGGAAACGGGCAACTGGAGGATATGCGACTGGCAGATTTTTTAACCACCGTTAAGGATTATTACAATATTGGAGCAATTACACTCGATTCAATACCTGCTAACCCCCAAAAAGTACTGGATCAACTGAAATCCTATGACCTTGCCCTCATTGCTAAACCTACCCAGGCATTTACGGATGAAGAGAAATATGTACTAGATCAGTTTATTGTAAACGGAGGGAAAAGCCTTTGGTTACTAGACCCCGTGGCTATTGAAATGGACAGCCTTTTGGCTAATCAGGGACGAAGCTTGGCCTTTCTTAGGGACCTGAACCTTAAGGATTTCTTTTTCAAATTCGGCCTGCGCCTTAACAGCAACCTGGTGAGCGATCTGTATTTTACACAGATAGTACTGGCATCAGGCGAAGGTAATAATACGGAATACAACCCAGTTCCCTGGTATTATTACCCTATGGTCTTTAGCCGGGATGATCATCCAGTAAACACCAATTTGGAGGCCCTGCGGTTTCAGTTTACCAGCTCAATTGATACCCTTACATCGCCTTATCAGAAAACCGTACTGCTCAGCAGTTCCCCATTATCAAAGCTTGAGGGAGTGCCCAAGGAAATAGATTTGGAAATGATCCGTGTAGCCCCGGATAAAGACACCTACACGTCCGGGCCACAGCCCCTTTCAGTATTGATAGAAGGTGCTTTTAAATCCTCCTTTGTAAACCGGGTAAAACCTGCTGCCTTAAATCAATTTGTAGAAAGTGGTCCGGAGAATAAACTGATTGTTATTGCCGATGGGGACTTTATCAAAAACCAGATGCGCAACGGCAGACCCCTGGAACTGGGGTATGATAAATGGACCAACAATTTCTATGGAAATAAGGAGTTCCTGATCAATTGTGTGAATTATTTATTGGATGATACAGGCCTTATCAATGTCCGGGGAAAAGAAGTAGCCATCCCTCTAATGGACCAGGAAAAAATTGTGGAACAAAGATCAAAATGGCAGTTGATAAACATCGGGGGGCCTGTTCTGGCGACCTTGTTATTTGGCCTGTTATTCGGCTACCTCAGAAAGCGCAAATACGGCAAATAACTGTTAATAAGTTTGTCTCAAACCCCATTACTTTTAATATTAATGGGATATATTTGTTTTTATATTTATGGGATGGATACGCGTCCTGATCTGTTGAGCAACACCTAATAAAAAGAATACTTAAGAATGAAATTTATTGTTTCCAGCAC
>CBDUAW010000452.1:0-2096 GCA_965365215.1 uncultured Eudoraea sp.
CCAGCCCCTGCGCCACGAGGCCAAGATCCGCGGCATGCTCGTGCTTAAAGTGGATGCCAAGCCCGGCCGCCCCATCCAATGGCTGAGCGCCGGCGGTTATTTCCACGCCTATACAGGGGCAAAGGCGATAAAAAACCAAAAAAGTCCGGATGCCAGCATCATCATGGGCCAGTCAGTCAGATAAAAACTGCGGCGTACCTCTATATTACTTAGGATGATAATTATGGCCAGGACCAAACCAAGGTTGGCGATATTAGACCCTACCACATTGCCCAGGGCCAGGTCTGGATAGCCTCCAAGGGCTGCATTAATACTCACAATCAATTCCGGGGCTGAAGTGGCAAAGGAGACTATGGTCATCCCAATAATAATTTTTGGGATATTAAGTCTTAGGGAAAAAGCCACGGCAGACCGCAGCAACCAATTCCCCCCCAGTATCAGCAATACCAATCCGCCAAGGATATAGAAGACATTCAGCATTAATGTGGTTTTGTGCAAATATAGACTAATGAAGCGGCCAGCCGCAATGAGCCAGCTCATTTTAACCGGACATAACCAGGGAGGACTTTTCCAGAAAAAATGTTAAATAACTATAAATTTAGTTGTTCAACTAATTTTTTAGTAATAAGTTTGATTAACATAAAACCAAACTATGGAAAGTCTGCAACCTGAACGACTTATAACAATGCTAATAAAAAAAGGAAAAACGTTTGGTTTAGTATGTTTATTACTCTTGATCTCTTGTGGTCAAAGGGAGCGCCAGAACCCCTTGGCCGTTTCCCTTACAGAAGATCAGGAGGAATTTGTTTCAAAAATAGAACCGCTGGTCCAGGATTATATAAACCTGGATATTTTTTCGGGTGTTGTCTTGGTAGCAGAAAAAGGTAAAAACATCTTTCATAAGGCATATGGCCTTTCCGATCGATCAACAGCAAAACCTAATGACCTAAATACGTTGTTCGATATTGGAAGCATGAATAAAACCTTTACTAAAATTGTCGTCAAACAGCTTGAAGAAGAGGGTAAATTAAAGCTTACAGACAGATTGGTTGATTTCGTCCCAAACTTTTCCGATAAGAGGGTTGACAGTATTACAATAGAGCATTTACTGGAACACCAGTCTGGCTTTGGCGATTACCACAGCGAGGGATACTTCCAGCTTCCCTTAAAAGAACGTACACTGGAAGCCATTGTAGAGAGAGCCAGGAAATCGGAACTCTTTTTTTCGCCGGGAACTGACGAATCTTATTCAAATCTTGGTTACGTAATTCTAGGTAAAATCATTGAAGTTGCCAGCGGCCAATCCTATTTTTCAAATGTTCAGGAACGTATTGTAGATAGGCTTAAGCTTTCAAATACTTATCTCAATAATTTTGATGGTTTGGAAGAGCGAATAGCCAAAGGGTACTATTTCACCCCCCTTGGGAATTTAGAAGAGAACTCTCCAATTCAGGATGTTCCCAATCCGGATGGGGGCTTTTTATCCACAACAGAAGACATCAAAATATTTTACCATTCCTATTTATATGACACGGCCTTATTGTCTGAAAAAACCAAAGAAGCAGATCCGTATTTTCAATTTCTAAATGATCTCCCCGAGGGAGGTGCCACAGGAGCCGCCGGGGGTTTTGAAGGATTTAACTCGGTAATTTTCCAGGTCTATGACAAGGATCTTAGCATTATTGTTTTTGCAAATATGGACGAACCAGTGGCTGAGCGACTCGCATCAGACATCCTTTCATTATACAGAGGTGAGATGCCAGAAAAGCCTGCCTTGCCTGCCATACAAAATGTAAGGATCAATCTTGAAAAACACGGAATAGAATATATAAGAAACAATTTTGAAAAACTTATTGAAAATTTTCATCCCACAGACCCTAAGGATATAATTATCAATGATTTGGGCTATGCTTATCTCTATGGTGCAGATGATTTGGAAACAGCCATAAAACTTTTCAGCTGTAAATACCGGATCATGGAGTGGTCCGTAGCATACCCCTTGGGTGCTGTTTTTAAACGCTCCCCTTTTAATTCGCCAAACTCGCTCTTCCAGGATTTTTTTTCAACAATGTCCCTTAACTCATTGCCGTTATAGT
>CBDUAW010000453.1:0-2085 GCA_965365215.1 uncultured Eudoraea sp.
ATCTGAATTCCAGTACACCATCTTTTCATTATACATAGCGTCTAATCCCATCTGAACACAGGCTGCAGTTTGGGCTCCGGTCAGTGCGCTGGATCTAGGCTTAATCCCTGTAATAATACTATCTCTGAAATCTAGTAGAGCCTGTTTGCTGGGGTTTGCATGCTTCAGCGGGATCGGAATACCTTTTCCCTGATCCCATTTGGTAGTGGCGCCGGCAACCCCATCTACATTGCCAATTTCTTTGTTGAATTCTCCCTCCGGATAAAACCAGGCTTTGTCGTATCCAATAAGGATACTACCCTTGTCTCCCAATACCTTTATCTGATAGCCATCGCTTGCATTGCTGGTCAGACTCGTAAAACTGGCTTTTACGCCGCTTTTATAGCTGTAAACCAGATGCACATTGTCATAAGTTTCACGACCATCCTTCCAATAATCTATTCCACCCGTGCCTATGACTTTTTCAGGAGTTTCTTCCAAGAGCCAATTGGTAAAGTCCAGTTGATGGGAACAAAGTTCTGCTACCAGTCCCCCGGAATATTCACGGTACATTCTCCAATTAATAGCTCTTTCCAGCCTGGGATCGGGGACCGGTCTTCTCCAGTTCCCATTCCGGTTCCATTTGCAGGCCAGGGTTGTTACTTTTCCTATTTTCCCCGATTTTACAAGATCAATCACATGACCGTAAAGCCTGGAACTATGGTATTGGTGCCCTGTTTGAAAGATTTGATCAGATTTCAGGGTTGCTTTAAACAGTTTGCTGATACCATCAAATCCCTTCGCCAGAGTTTTTTCGCAGTATATGTGCTTCCCGGTTTGCAATGCTGCCAGGGCAATATTGGTATGCGTATTAAAAGGAGTGGCAATTAAGATGGCGTTCAGGGACTTGTCCTCTAAAAGTGATCTGTAGTCTGAGTACGCCTTTGCATTTCCCTGTACCTTCTTCATTGCAGCGTCTAAACGAAAGGGTAGTATATCACAACAAGCCCCCACTTCCAGATTTTCAATCTCGTTAATTATGGGTATAAGGCCCCCGCCCCGGTCACCGGTTCCTATGATTCCTATTCTGATTGGTTTGTCAAGCTCCCCAGTTATCAATCCTGATTGCAGGCTGTAAGGCAGCCCCATGGCGATAACTCCTATTCCGGATTTCTTTATAAATTGCCTCCTTTCCATAAGTGGTTTTATAAAGTAGGTTCCCAATCCTTTTGGTATTCCCTTTTCCAATACGCCTGGGCCGTATTGTTCATAATTTTTCCATCAGCGGATGAAATCTTTATTGTTTCTCCAAGATCCTGTGCAATGTTGCCATAGTGGCAAAGCATGGTGGTGATAGCCGCGTCGGCTATGGGCGAATGTTGTTTGTTATCCTTGCGGATGGCGTCAAAGAAATTAGCGATATGCATTCCATCAAGATCACCTGCGCCCATGGTATCAATGGTAGAACTGCCGCCTTTCTCAAAAGTGAATTTGATAGGTTTACCATCCAAACCATAAAGTTTGTAGCTTTCCCTGCTTAGTTCAATAGTACCTTTTCTCCCGTAAATTGTGGCTCCCCTTCCTGGTTGTTCGGGTTTTATTAACCCGCGGCTATGTCCTGTCCAGGTAATAAATTTGTTATCGGCAAAACTGTAGGTAACTTGTTGATTGTCGGGAAATTCCCAATCGTCCTGATAGGAATATTTCCCTCCGAAAGAAGTCACTGTTTCCGGATAATCAACGCCCAAGGCCCATCGGCAAATATCTATTTCGTGCGTACCATTGTTATGAATTTCCCCAGTACCCCAGCTGCGAAACCAATGCCAATTATAAGGATGTACATTATCCCTATACTCGGTCTTTGGAGCGGGGCCCTGCCAGAGATCCCAATCTAGGGTGTCTGGCACAGGGATTTTTTTACCTTTACCTATACTTGCTCTGTTGTTAGAATAATACGCTTCACCCTTGTAAACCTCCCCAATAATACCATTTCGAATATCATCAATAGCTAATATTGACGTTTTGGCGGATCGCTGCTGGTTGCCCATTTGCACTTTTAGACCATATTTTTTCTGGGCCGATTCCATGATGAAGGTGATAACGCTG
>CBDUAW010000454.1:0-2066 GCA_965365215.1 uncultured Eudoraea sp.
TATATGCTTCAAGTACAACTGAAGGAAATAGATAAGGACCTGGAAAAAATGCGAATTTTAAAAATCTATAAAAACTAGTTCTACTCGGGCGAATATGATGAATTGATCAAATTGTAGAACACCCAAAACTGTTGAAAATCCATTACTTTATTATGAAAACAACCTCCATTCTCTGATCTATCTGCTTCAGAGGTTTTGCACTAAAAAGAAGTCAGCTTTTATTTTCAGCTCTTCCTGTACGGTGTATGGCCAGGCTGATAAAATGCCGATAACAGAAGATGCCCCGGTTAAAAAAGCGGAATCCCCATATGGCAATACAAAACAAATAGGGGAGGAGATCATCTCAGATACCTGTAGGGTAACCCCTGAACTTGCTGCCATTTCACTGAGGTATTTTAATCCCATAGGGGCACATCCCTCGGCTGAATTAGGAGAACTACCCCTCGGCCTTCCTCAAAATCTGGTACCCTTTATTACGCAGACCGCCATTGGCCTTCGTGAAAAGTTATCGGTATTTGGTAACGATTATTCTACTCCGGACGGAACCTGTATAAGGGATTATATACATGTAGTAGATTTGGCAAAAGCGCATGTTTTTGCTATGGAACGAATATTAGCCGGAAAGCAGGAACAGAATTATGAGGTTTTTAATATCGGGACAGGGCAGGGGAGTTCCGTTTTGGAGGTTATCAACTGTTTTGAAAAAGTTTCCGGGCAAGCACTAAATTATAACATTGTTGACAGGCGTGACGGAGATGTTGTACAAGCCTATGCAGATACCAGGAAAGCCAACGAAGTTTTAGGATGGAAAGCAGAATCAAGTCTGGAAGATGCCCTGAGGTCGGCCTGGGCCTGGGAGCAAAAGATCAGGAATAAAAATTAAACAGAATACGCAATGAAACAGCTTACGATTATCGCCATATTATTTTGTTCCATATCGCTAATGGCACAAAAGACCTATATCCAATGCGGTACCATTATGGACATGGAATCGGGAAAGGAACTTCAAGCAAAAACAATTGTGGTTGAGACCAACAGGATTCTGCAGATTGAAAACGGTTTCACCAGCGGAAGCGCTGAGGATGTGACGATCGACTTAAAAAACAAGACAGTGCTACCGGGGATGATAGATATGCACGTGCACATTGAGAATGAGGCCGGGCCCCAGACCTATCTCAATCGTTTTACCCAAAATGAGGCCGACGTCGCTTTTCAGTCGGCCGTCTATGCCAAAAGAACATTGATGGCAGGTTTTACTACCGTAAGGGACCTTGGCGGTTCCGGCGTCAATATTGCCTTAAGAAAAGCCATCGATAAGGGTTTGGTGGTGGGCCCAAGAATATTTACTGCCGGGAAATCTATAGCTACCACCGGTGGACATGCAGACCCCACTAATGGCCGGAAAAAGGAGCTTATGGGCGATCCCGGCCCGAAGGAAGGTGTAGTCAATTCTCCGGAAGATGGCAAAAAGGCTGTAAGGCAGCGATATAAAGAAGGTTCTGATGTCATTAAGATTACTGCTACCGGAGGTGTTTTGAGTGTGGCCAAAAGTGGAAGAAATGCGCAGTTTACTATTGAGGAAATTAAAGCAATTACCAGTACGGCGGCAGACTATGGAATGCTTACCGCGGCGCATGCACATGGAGATGAAGGGATGCAAAGGGCTGTAAAAGGAGGAATCAAGACCATTGAGCACGGCACCTATATGAGCGATGCCACTATGGAACTAATGAAGGAGCATAATACTTTTATGGTGCCTACAATCTCAGCGGGTAAAAAAGTGGCAGAGAAGGCTAAAATACCGGGCTTCTTCCCTTAGGTGGTGGCTGCGAAGGCCATTGAAATAGGCCCTTTAATTCAGGATACTTTTGCCAGGGCTTATAAAAAAGGAGTCCCTATTGCATTCGGCACGGATGCAGGAGTATTTCCCCATGGGGAAAATGCCATCGAATTCGGTTTTATGGTTGAGGCCGGAATGCCAGCCGTTGAGGCACTGCAGGCCGCTACTATTACCAATGCCCAATTGTTAGGGCACGAATCTGATCTCGGGCAGTTAAAGGCTGGGT
>CBDUAW010000455.1:0-2038 GCA_965365215.1 uncultured Eudoraea sp.
CACCACTAAGTGTGGATTTGGGATTTATCAGGTCTGTTGCATTCAATGAGCTTCCACAATTTTCACATTGATCTCCATAGGCTTCCTCATAACCACATTTGGGACAGGTTCCAATTACAAATCGGTCTGCCAGAAATTGTTGAGCTGTTTCATCATATAATTGTTCGGTGGTTTCCTCAATAAAATTACCCTGCTCGTATAGTTTCTCAAAAAATCCGGAGGCAGTTTGATGATGTATTCTTGCAGAGGTACGCGAATAATTGCTGAAGGTTATACCAAATTCTTCAAAGGATTTTTTAATAATCCCATGGTATTTGTCAATAATTTCTTTGGGTGAAACCCCCTCTTTATTGGCCTTCATGGGAATAGCAACACAGTGCTCATCGCTACCACAAACAAAAGCAACATCCTTGCCAAGCAATCTTAGGAATCTGGCATAAATATCAGCTGGAATATAGACCCCTGCCAAATGACCAATATGGATTGGCCCATTGGTGTAGGGCAAGGCAGCCGTTATCGTATAGCGATCGGGTGTTTGGATATCTATGGCCATTAATTAGAAATTAAGGCACAAAAATAACCATTTTTTAAGGGCTTTCCTTAGTGGAAGGAAAAAGAAAACCCTTCAGGCTTTGTATACTGATAAGCAGTACGTTGCGACTGAAGGGTTTTTTGGATTCGGGGTGTGGTTTAAGCAACCATTATGGATTTAGACATTTTACGATCCGAAACCTGGATTCGATAAATGTACTTTCCAGTGGAAAGATGCCTAGGCATTCTGTCACGGATATTAATTTCGGTAGATCCCTCCAACATAATTTCATTGAAAACAGTTCCTACATTTTGTCCCAGGATATTGTACAGCTGAATATCTACATGGGCCGTAAATGGCATTTCAAGATAGATATGCGGGGTACTATCCGTTGGGTAGAAGGGCCTGTGAACGATAGCCTCCAGGAGTTCCGGAGTAGGATCTTCAGCTACAGGATCATCGGGCATAGGTGGGGTTGGGGGTTCATCACTATATACAATGTCCGGGAAGTCTACACCACTACAATTAAATCCGAGATTTACCGGAGCATAAGGATGGTTAAGCAGATGCTGTTCTACAAGGGGTATTGGTACGCAGAGCCATTCTGCAAGTACTGTTGCATAAAGGTCCCTGAAGTCCATTGTATATTCAAGATTTCCTCTTCCATTAGGACTCTCCAGAGATGGATGGTCTCCTACAAAGGCACTACCGTTAAGGCCGGAACCAAAGAACAGGGTTGGGGCCGCTTTTCCGTGGTCAGTACCATTTGAACCATTTTCGAAGATACGACGTCCGAATTCTGAAAAAGTCATACTTAAGACCTGTTCGTCTTGTTGGGTAAAGGCAATATCTTCATAGAAATTGTTGATGGCGATAGAAAGATTCGACATTAGTCGCTCGTGCGCCAGTGGCTGGTTTCCGTGGGTATCAAATCCTCCCATGGAAATCATATACACTTTGGTTCCCAGGTTTCCTTTGATAAGTCTTGCCAATAGGGCCAATTGCCTCGCAAAACCATTATCCTGGTATTGAACCTGGTTCTGACCTCTCTCATAAGCCTCATGGATCAGGCCGGCGTATTCATAGGTAGTGTTGGCCACTCCTCTGAGGAATTTAAGCTGGTCTCCATACATACAGTTGTTAAACAGTGCATCATCCAAACTATATTGCACTCCGGTTTCCGCTATTTCCTCTAATTGATCAATATTTGAGGTAACAAAGGCATAATTGGTCTCTTCTCCCTGGAATACCAGGTTTCCGAAGTTACCTATCTGGATTGCCGCTGGAGACGCGGGCGGATTAATCAAATAATCCGGGTAAATATTTTCAAAATAACGACCCATCCATCCTGTATCCAATCCTGTGAATCCGGTGGTAGTAAGGTCTGTATTCGCATAGATATCAGAACCGGTAAAATGCGATAGACTTTGGTTTTCATACCCTACACCGTGAACGGCTTTAAACTGTCCTTCGCCCCACATAGGCTCTAGAGAGTTCATATAGGTT
>CBDUAW010000456.1:0-2027 GCA_965365215.1 uncultured Eudoraea sp.
CTCCGAAGGTAGAAATCATCCCAATGGAGCTCTCCCCCAGCACATTGTGCCTAATGCGCACAACTCCCATATTGGTTGCATCATAAGCATCCTCCTCCGTTTCAAAAGAGTTCGTCCTGATTCCCAGTCCTCCAAAAGCAGTATTACCAATCCTGCCATTGACCTTTCCCCCTGCCACAATAGGGACCTGACTTGCGCCAAAGAGCCCAATTCTCCTGCTAAAGAAAGGAATCACCGTACTTCTCCCGGTACCGAAGCCAAATTCAAAAATGTCCGATCCTTCCAGAAAAAATGTTCGTTTTTCGGGGAAGAAGAGCGGAAATCGCGTAAGGTTGGTTTGCCGGGTATCCACTTCTGTTTCTGCAAAATCCGTATTCACGGTCAGGGTTGCCAGCACATTCGGGCCTAGCCGCTGACTGGCATCCAAACTGGCTTCAAAGTCTGAATTGGTAGCTGCCCCAGTCCCATCCTTGTTGAGGGAGCCAACCAGAGAAGGACGTACATTAAGGCCCAGGCCATAATTGAATTCAGGGAGGTTAGTGAGCAAGCCAGCCCTGCTGGTCTGGGCAAAAAACTGATCTCGCTGTACATTGGCCCAGCGAATGGTTTCCTGATTTCTTTGGATTCGGCGCTCTATATTAAACCCCCAGGTGGCAAGTCCCTTCCTGAAGTAGATGCTCTGGATAGGCAGTCGGATCTCAACCGTCCAACCGGTATCGTAATCGGCCACACGGGCTTCCCATATGGCATCCCAGTCGTCATTCTCATCTTCTCCCCGGTTAGATACCAGGGCATCATAGCGCGCAGCATTAGCGTTGACCGCAAGAATATAACCCGATTGCCCATCGAGAAAGGTATCCAGGACAATTTTTACATGGTCTTCCTCATCAATATCGGCATCCCTGATTTTAGAAAACCTGACAAGGTCTTCCTGTTTTTGTCCCTGGCAGTCAATCCCTATGATGATAGCTCTTTCGTCGGCAAGCACCCGGACCACGGTTCTGGCAGAAGGCTGTCCTTTTTCCTCGGGCACTGTGGTGAGAAAGTCATCGAGAACTTCAGCGTTCCTCCAATCTGCTTCGTCGAGCACTCCGTCTATTCGGATTGTACCGGTAAGCTGGCCAGCGGCAAGTGAGGGTCGGTCTGAAGCCTGGGCAAATACCGATGGCCCGTATAAAAGTGAAAGTAGGGAAAAGAGTACTAATTTGTTCACGAAATAATAGCTCCAGAAGAATATTGTTAAAGATAAGTATTATGAAAACGGAAATATTCTAAATAGCGATAAAGATGATTAGACAGCATAGAAATAATTAGACACTATCAGGTGTTTACAATTTACACATACAAGGAACAGGGTATTTATAAAAAGACTGCGATATGATCCTTTGCAATCCCCTTTGCAAATACAAAACCGCAAAGCTTCATCATCAACACTTCATTTTGCGGCAGTTCTTATAGACAGGATTACCTCGCGGTGATCCTTTGCAATCCCACCTGAAAATAGAAAGCCCAACTGCGCTCGCAGTTGTTTTTATTTTATTCCAAGCTTTTGAAACTAAAGTTTCAAGCTTTCCATAAAAAAATAAGCCCATTCGCTCTAGCGAATGGGCTTTCTGCTTTAAGTGATCGCGACAGGATTCGAACCTGTGACCGTCTGCTTAGAAGGCAGATGCTCTATCCAGCTGAGCTACGCGACCTTTTCCTATAAAGGCGGCGCAAATATAGTAAGGTATTGCGAAGTTTAAAACTTTATTTTAGTATTCTGGCCGAGAATACCCAGAATTAAAATCGATATAATAAAGTAAATGCCATTACCCCGTAGCTCGTAAATTGTGGCCGCGTTGGAACTAATTATCTCTTAGTATATCCTATCTGTGCCCAAATAGCATCTCCGCTTTTGAACTCCTTCTCAAATTTAACCACCTGACCCTGACGGATTGTATGTCCAACTTTATTTCCGGCGTTTGGGAAATCCGGATGGTATAATACTCCCGTATTCACATTCCTATCGCCAACTGCCATGTAAA
>CBDUAW010000457.1:0-1997 GCA_965365215.1 uncultured Eudoraea sp.
AGGGGTCACGTTTGTGTTCCCACATAGCGGCGATAAGTTTGTTGGGATTCGTGGGATCCATCACCATGTCTGCAATCCCGGTTCTATTATTTACAAAGAGAATTTTCTCCCAGGATTGCCCGCCGTCGATCGTTTTAAAGACGCCCCTTTCCGGATGTTCTCCCCATGGAGAACCAATGGCCCCTACATAGATAGTATTGGGGTCTGTGGGATCTATAATGATGCGATGGATATGCCGGGTCTTTTGGAGCCCCATGGCCTGCCAGTTTTTCCCGCCGTCAAGGGATCGGTACACCCCAAAGCCTCCGTTAAGGGAGTTTCTTGGGTTCCCTTCTCCGGTCCCCACCCAGATTACGGAGGGGTTAGATTGTTGTATAGCAACAGCTCCTATGGAGCCTGTGAGTTCCTTGTCGAAAATCGGTTCCCATTTAATGCCGCCGGAAGTAGATTTCCAGAGCCCGCCGGAAGCTGTACCCACGTACATCACGTCCGGGTTTTTGTGAACCACGTCAATGGCGGTAACCCGCCCGCTCATGCCGCCGGGGCCTATGTTTCTTGGTTTCAGGTCCTGTACCAGGTCCATTGTAAAGTCTTGTGCAAAAAAGGAAAGGGATGCAAAAAGCATCAGGGGTAGGAGTAGTTTTCTCATTAAGAAAGGTATGTTAGTTAGCTGCCTAAAGATACCAAAAAGGGGGTTGGGATTTCTTAAAGGGATGTTAAGGGATATTTGATATCTTTAGAAACTATCTCACTGGAATATCAAATTGGAATAAACAATATCATTTTGTATTAAAAAATTGATCTGAAATGAAGTTTACCTATACCTTAATCCTTGCTTTTATTGGCACGGTTTTCCTCGGGGCGCAGGATTATCCTGTACAAGGCCTGGAGAAGCCTGTTGAAATCATAGTTGATTCCTGGGGGATACCTCATATCTATGCAGAGACAGAAGAAGATCTTTTTTTTGCTCAGGGTTGGAACGCAGCCAGAGATCGTTTGTTTCAATTTGAGGTCTGGAGAAGACAAGCCACAGGAACTGTGGCAGAACTTTTAGGGGTAAGGGAGCTCAAAAGGGACATAGGCACGCGCCTATTTATGTTCAGGGGGGATATCAATGCCGAGATGGCCCATTACCACGAAAATGGCCGGGATATAATTACTTCCTATGTAAAAGGGGTGAATGCCTACATTGACTACATCAATGCCAGGCCGGAGGAATTGCCTCTGGAATTTAAACTTCTAAAAACAAAACCACAACACTGGACCCCCGAGGTAGTCATCTCCAGGCACCAGGGCCTGCTGGGAAATATTGGGCAGGAATTAAACATCTCCAGGCAGGTGGCTAAAGTTGGGGTTGAAAAAGTAAAGGAAATAAACTACTTCCCCCCCGGTGATCCCGACATAAGCATAGACCCGAAAATAGATAAATCATTATTGTTCGATGACATCTTGGCACTTTACAACGCCTACAGGAGGCCCCTTAGGTTCCAGCCGGAAGATCTGGTTGCAGGGGTCAGGAATTCATTAGACAGCTATAGATTCTTAGCGCAAAGGGATGCTGAGGCCGATGCCATGGAAAAAAAGTACGACCTGGACAACTTTGGGTGCAATAATTGGATAGTATCTGGTGAGCATTCAGCAAGTGGATATCCTATGCTGGCCAATGATCCTCATCGTACTCAGGCAGTACCTTCTCTTCGTTATATGGCTCATCTGGTCGGGCCCGGATGGAATGTAATAGGGGGCGGCGAACCAGAGATTCCGGGTATCTCTATAGGCCACAATGGGGTAGGCGCATGGGGCCTTACAGTCTTCAGGACCGATGCTGAAGATCTTTATGTTTATGACACCAGGCCGGGAAATCATAATCAATATAGGTATCAGGAGGCCTGGCTAGAAATGGAAATCATCAATGAAGAGATAGCAGTAAAAGGGCAGAAACCCAAAAAGGTGGAATTAAAATATACAAAACATGGCCCTGTGGTCTTTGAGGATAA
>CBDUAW010000458.1:0-1996 GCA_965365215.1 uncultured Eudoraea sp.
ATTATTCCATATAAAGTGTTTTTTAGTGATCGCGGCCTGGTTAAAGTGGAGATTGCACTTGCGCAGGGTAAGAAAGTCTATGATAAACGCCAATCAATAAAAGATAAGGATATACGAAGAGAACCCAAACCCCAGGGAGATATCCCGGGTTGTTAAGGTGTTGCGTGATGGCGGACTGGTAATTTACCCTACGGATACGGTCTACGGTTTAGGGTGTGATATTACCAATTCTAAAGCGCTGGAACGGATTGCAAGGATTAAAGGTATTAAGGTTTCCAAGGCAAACTGGTCTTTTATTTGTGCAGACCTTAGTAATTTATCAGATTACGCCAAGCAAATTGATTCTCCAACCTTTAAGCTGTTAAAAAGGGCGTTGCCAGGTCCTTATACCTTTGTCTTGCCCGGAAGTAAGAACCTTCCCAGGGATTTTAAAAACAAAAAAACCGTAGGGATTCGTATTCCGGATAATGCCATTGCCCAACAACTTGTGAGGGAACTTGGAAACCCTATAGTGTCCACATCTATTAAAGATGATGATGACTTACTGGAATATACCACAGATCCGGGATTGATCTATGAAAAATGGAAAAACCTAGTAGATGTTGTTGTTGATGGGGGTTATGGCGGAAATATAGCCTCAACGGTTATTGACGTATCTTCCGGTACTCCGGAAGTTTTGAGAAGAGGCAAAGGAAGTTTAGACATCCTATAAAAAAACAAACCGCGGCAATTGCCGCGGTCCGTATTTCAAAAGTTGGTGTCACTACTCGTTAATTGCCGGATCTTTCATTCCTTCTTCAATCATGCTGTAAAATTGATCCAGTTTTGGAAGAACAACTATTCTGGTTCTTCTGTTTCTGCCTCTGTTGGCAGCCGTATCGTTGTTAGTCAATGGTACATAGTAACTTCTTCCTGCAGCGGTCATTCTTGCCGGGTCTACCCCAAAATCGTTCTGGAGGATACGTACAACTGAAGTAGCTCTCTTGGCACTTAAATCCCAGTTGTCTAATAAAACGCCGCTTCTGTAAGGTACATTATCCGTGTGTCCCTCGACCATAAATTCAAAGTCGGGCTTGTTATTAACAACTTGTGCTACCTTCCCAAGAACTTGTTTGGCCTCATTTGTAATATTGTAACTTCCGCTTCGGAATAATAATTTATCGGAGATAGATACAAATACAACTCCTTTTTCCACACTGATTTCGATATCCTCATCGTCTAAATTACCTAGAACTCCCTTCAGGCTTTGTACAAGGGCCAGGTTAACCGAGTCTCTGCGGGTAATAGCATCCTGTAATTTTCTGATGGTTAGGTCTTTCTCCTGAAGGCTTTCGAGCGACTTTTCAAGATTTTCTGCCCCTTTCGTAGTAAGGGTAGTAAGATTCCCCATATTATTGATCAATTCCTGGTTGTTGGCCTTCAGGAAGGCATTTTGATCTTCAAGGGTGTTCATCCTCGCCGTAGCAGTAGCCTTTTCCTCAAGGCAAGTATTTAATTTAACGGTTGCAGAATTTAGTAAATCCTGAGTCTCCTTTTGTTTGGATTCCAATTCTGCGTACTTCTTTTGTGAAACACAAGAAGAGAGTAGTATCAGTAATCCGAATGTGCTTAAAAAAATAATTTTTTTCATAATATAATTTCTAGTGTATTTTTTGGTTTAGGGGTGTATGCTTCAATTTAACATAACAAAATTAGATAATTCGACTCCCCTGCTTTTTCAAAATTAGTTAATGTTTTACTAAATCGTTAAAATTCTTTATTTGATTTACGTAATGAGACCACACTATGGATTTTGTTATATAGTACTTTGAGGTAAATGAGTTTTTCTCCCTTTTGCGGTACATCCTACGAAATTGCCGGTAAAAGCTTAAATGAGCTCGTAAAACAGCAGCACAATGTTTAAATTTAAAGAGGAATTGAATGAAGTTAATTTTTTCTGGTGGCCGAAAAGAATGTTTAAAGATCTAACATGGGCAAGTTTTCCCTTGGCATCAAA
>CBDUAW010000459.1:0-1992 GCA_965365215.1 uncultured Eudoraea sp.
GCACATATTTGTTAAAGCAATTACAGGTTCTTGGAGGAGTGATTAATACCAGTAACACCTTACCCATTCTGGACAATTTCCTGTTCATTTTGGAGAAAGGCAAACTTACAGTTTCAGCCTCTGACCTGGAAACAACCATGAGTTCTGTCCTTGAGGTAGATTCTGATAACGAAGGTACCATTGCGGTGCCCGCAAGACTACTTCTTGATACGCTTAAAACCTTCCCTGAGCAACCTTTGACTTTCGTGGTTGCTGATAACAATACTGTGGAGATTAGTTCCAATCACGGTAAATATGCGCTTGCCTATGCTGAAGGAACCGAATTCCCAAAGGCTGTGGAATTGGCTGATCCAAGTTCCACTACTATTATGGGAGATATTCTGGCTTCAGCTATAAGTAAAACCATTTTTGCCGCTGGAAATGACGACCTGCGGCCGGTAATGAGCGGGGTGTTTTTTCAATTTTCACCTGAGCACCTCACCTTTGTGGCAACGGATGCCCACAAACTGGTAAAGTATCAGCGAAAAGATGTTAGTGCCTCTGAAGTCGCAGAATTCATCATGCCCAAAAAACCACTTAATCTATTAAAGGGTATACTAGCTGGTAGTGAAGAGGAGGTCATCATTGAATACAACGACAGTAACGCTAAATTTAAATTTGGGAATACTGAACTTATTTGTCGGCTTATCGATGGGAAATATCCCAACTACGAAGCAGTTATTCCCAAGGAAAACCCTAATAAGTTAACCTTATCCAGGGGACAATTTCTAAGCTCGGTAAGAAGGGTGTCTATCTTTTCCAATAAGACCACTCACCAGATTAGACTTAAAATAGCAGGAGCTGAGCTCAATATTTCCGCAGAAGACATAGATTACAGTAACAAAGCGGAAGAAAGGCTTACCTGTTCGTATCAGGGAGATGATATGCAAATTGGTTTTAACTCAAGATTCCTGATTGAAATGCTTGGGAACCTGTCATCAGATGAAGTGGCACTTGAAATGAGCCTGCCTAACCGGGCCGGGATACTAACGCCCGTGGATGGTTTGGATGAGGGGGAATTCGTGACCATGCTGGTTATGCCCGTAATGCTTAATAACTAAAAAAAATCCGGTTTAACACCGGATTTTCTATTTCATATAGTATTTCCTAAGATATAAATGGAATAGTCATGAAATAACTGGGAGACTCCCCGTTATTGGCCCTTACGGCGTTCACTATGGGCATGATAAATCCAAGGACCAAGGTACCGATTAGGGTAATGATCCCCAAACCCAATAATAGGATAGCCGGGATACTCAAGATCACGTAAAGCAACAGGCTTAGTTGCAGGTTTACTGCCGCCCGTCCGTGTTCATTCATTCCCTCAACAGAGTTCCTGGAGGTTAACCAAATTATCAGGGGCACAAGAAAACTACCAAAACCAATTACATAGGAAAGTAGTTGACTCAGATGAGTTATAACAAGCAAGGGCCTGTCTTGTCGCATTGCTGTTTGATTGATGACTTGCATGGTAAAAAGTTTTATTGATTGTAATTATATGTAGCTTTTTTTTGGCAATTGTTACAATCCCTCCCCAAAATATCCGAAAAGGATACAAGCCTTTTGACTATTTTTGCAGGAATTCATAAGTATGATTAGGCAAGACACCATTATTGCTCTAGCTACGGCTCCTGGAATTGGCGCTATCGCCATAATTCGCCTATCAGGTCCCGACGCTATTCCTCTAAGCTCCGAGGTTTTTGAGCCCGTGGGTAAAAAGCAGTTGTTGAAGGTTGCCAGTCATACGGTACATCTTGGCTACATCCACGATGAGGAAAGGGTTCTAGACCAGGTGTTGACCACGGTATTCAAAGGTCCTAATTCCTACACCGGGGAGGATGTGGTGGAAATCTCTTGTCACGGTTCGCCTTATATTCAGCAGGAGATTATCCAGTTGTTCTTGAGGAAGGGTTGCCGGATGGCTCAGGCAGGTGAATTTACGCTCCGCGCTTT
>CBDUAW010000460.1:0-1977 GCA_965365215.1 uncultured Eudoraea sp.
CTGATACGTCCCCGGACACAACCCCTTAAATTCAAATTCTCCTTCAGCATTGTTTACGGTAGAACGGCTAATCTGATTAATAAAGATACTAGCTTCTATCAGTGGGGTATTGTCATGAAAATCAAAAACAGTCCCGCTAAAGGTATAGGAACATTCTTGCGCATATGCCATTGGCGTCAACAAAAGGAATAATAAAAATATTCTCAGTTTCATATAATAATAAGGATTGAATAAAGGCATATCCAACACGGGGATATATTCAGGATCAGGAATTATACCAGAACCGGTGGAGGGCGCGAAAATAAGGCATAAGGAATGGGTCTTCCTTCATTTATGGAATCAGTGGTTAGTGATTCATCGCTACTAACCAAGACGAAAACAGCCGGGGAAAAATCAGCATGCGCAGGGGTGTTAAACTCCTCTGTGTCTTGTTCCACTACAAAAACGCAAAGCTCACATTGAAGGGTATCTTCGTCCTGGCTGTGGGTAAAAGAATGGTAACCCAGCCCTTTTATCCCGATCATCAGGAACATCAAGGCCGTTACAAATAAGGTATAATAGCGCTTACCGTTCATCTTTGCGAATGTAGGGGATGATGCCTAAATTATCTGTTAAGGAAATGTGAATAATCCGAAAAAACACAACTGTACGTTACTGATTCTCATTTGTTATCCAATAAAAAAGCCCGGCAAATATGCCAGGCCTTTGTACCTCGGGTGGGAATCGAACCCACACGGTATTGCTACCACTGGATTTTGAATCCAGCGCGTCTACCAATTCCGCCACCGAGGCCTAATAAGAGTGGTAGAAATCTCTTATACTTTTTAATCTTTCCTTCCCAGATCCCGATTTCCAATATTTTTCCCGTTCTCTGGCTTTTGCCCTATCTATACATCTTTCAAAATGAATTAAACGAAAAGGTGCATAGGGCCTTGTTGTCCGTTCCCAGCCTTTATTATGTCTTTTCAAACGATCCTCAATATTGGAGGTCATCCCAACATAAATATAAGCATGTTTTATACTCGCAATAGCATAAACCCACATAATCCATCTTCATCTATCTAAAGCGCGCCTGCCTGCCGGCAGGAAGGTCTACCAATTCCGCCACCGAGGAAAAGGGAGAACAAAGCTAAAAAATCCAGGCCATATGCAAAATTAAAATTTCACTTTTATACTTTAACGTCCCAAATAAATGTTTAAATTTGCACCTCCTTAAACAAAAGGTATTCCAAGAATCTAGCAAACAAGACGTTAAGCATGCCTTATCAAGTTCCCGAACCAAAAATTTTTGCCTGTTCCCAGAGTATGGAATTAGGAAAGAAAATTGCCAAATCCTATGGGGCAGATTTGGGGAAGGTGCATTTTTCTCATTTCAGTGACGGGGAATTTCAACCCTCTTTCGAGGAGTCGATCAGGGGGACCAGGATTTTTATAATCGGTTCTACCAATCCCAGCTCCGAAAATTTAATGGAAATGCTGCTAATGCTGGATGCTGCCAAAAGGGCTTCTGCCCGGCATATCACGGCTGTTATTCCGTATTACGGATGGGCAAGGCAAGATCGAAAAGACAAGCCAAGGGTGCCCATCGCTGCCAAACTCATTGCCAAAATGTTAGAAGTAGCTGGAGCCACCAGGATTATCACCATGGACCTCCATGCGGACCAGATTCAAGGCTTCTTTGAAAAACCGGTAGATCATTTATATGCCTCTACTCTATTTCTGCCATATCTGAAAAACCTGAATTTGGAAAACCTAACCATAGCCTCCCCGGATATGGGTGGGTCTAAAAGAGCCTATGCCTATTCCAAGGCACTTGAGTGCGACGTGGTAATTTGTTACAAGCAAAGAGCAAAGGCCAATGTAATCTCACATATGGAATTAATAGGAGATGTAAGGGATAAAAATGTTGTTTTGGTTGATGATATGGTAGATACTGCCGGGACGCTAACCAAGGCAGCAGATCTTATGATGGAGAGA
>CBDUAW010000461.1:0-1971 GCA_965365215.1 uncultured Eudoraea sp.
ATAACGCGCTGGAAGATATCATTGCTATCTTACCCGGCATGAGGAGCCCCACAGTACTGCCCCTGGCTGAAAAAGGTTGGAGTTCTGTTCATACGGTGATTAACAAGGACAAGTTCTGGGAAGTTATTGATGAATTGAAAAAAGCAGGTGCAGAAGGAATTCTGGTTTGCCCAATCGAAAAAATGGTCTTATGAAAGTATTCAGCAATCCGGAACCTGCAACCTGGTCAGATATATTATCGCGCCCCACACCCGATTTCTCTGAGATAGAGGATCTGGTGAAACCCATTTTTGAAGCCGTAAAGAACGAGGGGGACAAGGCAGTGTACAGGTATACCAAAAAATTTGATAGGGTAGAGCTGGATGAGATGGTGGTGGATAGCAAGGCGATTAAATCTGCCGGGGATTCCTTACCCGAGGAACTCACTTCCGCCATTCTTCAAGCCAAGGATAACATAAGCCGTTTCCACGAGGCACAACGCACAGATAAAGTTACGGTTGAAACTGTGCCCGGGGTGCTCTGCTGGCAGGAAAAAAAGGCCATTGATAAAGTAGGTCTTTATATTCCCGGAGGTACTGCTCCCTTATTCTCAACGATTTTGATGCTGGCCGTTCCTGCGAAAATTGCAGGATGTCAGGAGCTTGTTCTCTGTACACCTCCTGGTAAGGACGGGCAAATAAATCCGGCCATTCTTTTTACAGCTGGCATATGTGGAATAGACAAGGTTTATAAGGTAGGTGGGGTGCAAGCTATTGCAGCCATGAGTTTCGGGACGGAAACGATTCCGGAAGTCTACAAGATCTTTGGCCCGGGAAACCAATATGTAACTGTTGCCAAGCAACTTGCAACCCAATATGGGCTGGCTATAGATATGCCTGCCGGCCCCAGTGAATTAATGGTGGTGGCAGATGATACTGCACACCCGGGGTTTGTAGCGTCGGACTTACTGAGTCAGGCAGAACATGGGATAGACAGCCAGGTCATATTAATAAGTAACTCAAAAGAGCTCATAGATAAGGTGCAAGACGAGATTGCGGCACAATTGAAGGCACTACCCAGGAAGGAAATTGCCGAAAAGGCTTTGGGGAATAGCAGGGCAATATTGGTAAGTACCAAGGACAAAATGATAGACCACATAAATGCCTATAGCCCGGAGCACCTTATAATCTGTGTATCGGACGAAGACAGGATAGTAGCCGGGATACGAAATGCAGGATCTGTTTTCCTTGGGAATTATACACCGGAAAGTGCAGGGGATTACGCCTCCGGGACCAACCATACGCTGCCTACTAACGGCTTTGCCAAACAATACAGCGGGGTAAATCTTGACAGTTTTATGAAGAGTATTACCTACCAGAAAATTTCAGAATCCGGCATACGGGGAATAGGCAAAACAGTTGCCACTATGGCCGAAGCCGAAGGGCTGGAGGCTCACAAAAAGGCCGTAGAAATACGATTGGATTATCTTGAAAAATTACAATAATGCCATGGATTATGGCAAGATATAGTGAAAATGAACTTTGATTTAAACCGTTTAGTAAGAGCCTCAATAAAGGACCTCAAACCCTATTCTTCTGCCCGCGATGAATTCACCTCAGGAGAAACGACCATGGTATTCCTGGACGCGAATGAGAATCCTTTTGGGGAAGGGCTTAACCGATATCCCGATCCAAGGCAAAGATTACTTAAACAACTACTGGGACAAGAAAGAGGTGTGTTGGAAGAGCAGATATTGTTAGGAAACGGTAGTGATGAAGTTTTGGATCTTATCTTCAGGGCTTTTTGTGAACCAAATCAGGACAATATTATTACCGTGCCCCCTACATATGGGATGTATAAGGTTCTTGCCGGGATTAATGCTGTTGAAAACAGGGAAGCACTTCTGACCCCTGATTTTGAGTTGGATGTTCCGAATATCCTGAAAAAAGCAGACGGAAAGAGCAGGTTGTTATTTATCTGCTCCCCCAATAA
>CBDUAW010000462.1:0-1959 GCA_965365215.1 uncultured Eudoraea sp.
TCCTGG
This sequence comes from uncultured Eudoraea sp., assembly GCA_965365215.1. Lineage (GTDB taxonomy): Bacteria > Bacteroidota > Bacteroidia > Flavobacteriales > Flavobacteriaceae > Lentiprolixibacter. The sequence continues at coordinate 7 of CBDUAW010000462.1, forward strand.
TCAGCGTCTACCTCCTCCTGCAGCTCCTTATTCTTTTTGGCTTTTTTACGGGCTTTTCGAAGTTGTTTTTTGGAAGGGCTCAAATCTATATCCTCCGCACCACTTCCTTTTCTTTGACGACGCTGCTTTTTTGTTTTTTTCATTGCGTTTTTCTTTATGGCACCGCCATTCTGGTTATTTTGCTGATTCTCGATCGGCACCAGCGTGTCTTTGTGAAAATCCAATCGGTAGGACATCCCGAAAGAACCAAAAATCCGGCTTGGGGTATTTTTGAAACTAGCCCCTAAACTAACATCGGCCTGGAAATTCTCACTAAAAAGATGAGCAACCCCTCCCCGTAAAAGAATATCTGAATAACGGTCGCTGTCAATCCCCTGATTTTCTATAAAGACGCTCCATTTGGGGTTGCGAAAGGCATGTGAAAGGGAAACCAAATAACTGTATTCGGGAAAATCGGTACCAATCCTATCGTACGCCAAATTGGAGATCAACACAAACCTGGGTGAAAGCTTGCTTTGGGTGGCAAGCATTACCCTTGGGGAAATAGTAGGTTCTCCAGGGTAGAAGGGGTTATCGCCCAGCACAAAATTAGCTCCGGCATAGATAGAGACAGCCGGGATTAAATTGCGCAACTGAAAAACATTGTTTGCACGCCAGCTACGGATATTGGGTTTGTTTCGTTCAGGATTTTTATACGGGTCATAAAGTAAAAATTTCAATCCTAGCCGGTTCCTTGAAAAATCGGTCCTTTTATCCTCAAGGCCAAAATTCAGAAACTCAATATTCTGATTCTGGAAAGTCCCTTCCCAGTTTAGTTCAAGGCTTTCAAATAGCAATCCGTAGCGGAAAGAAAAATCTGCTCCGAAAATATTGGACTCCGTATTGAGGTCCAGGTGATCTTGTTGTTCAAAACCCAGTCCCAGTTCCATTTGAACTACATTCTTGCCTATGGCATAGGCACTTACAGAGAGCCCAGGGCGGTTGGAATTGATCACATCTGTGTATTGTGCAGAGAGGAAAATGGGAGATAGTAATAATATGAAAAGAGTGCAAATACCTCCGGAATATCGTTTCGTCAGAAGCCCCATAAGAATCGATTTATTATATTTTTAAGAATTTTGTTCTGCTATTACAACGGTGGAATCGTACTTTTGATATATTAAGTACTCAGAATATGGTTTTTTTAAAAACGTTATTAATCCTGATTTTGCTGTACTATCTGCTTAGAATGTTGGGCAGATGGGTTGCCCCATGGCTATTTAGTTATGCGGTAAAGAAAACAGAAAAACGCTTCAGAGAGCAATTTCAGGGCTATCAGAATGAGGTAGCAGATGATGGAAAAGTAGGGGAAGTAAGTATTGATAAAAATGCTTCAAATCAAAAGAAATCTCAGAATAATATTGGAGAATATATAGATTTTGAAGAAATTGAATAAGAATAATTGTGGAACCCATTTATGAAAAAAGGAATTAAAGCCGCATTTGTTCATTTCTTTGCGCTTGTCTTTTTTATTATCACTGCCTTAGCCTATTTCCATCCTGTTTTGCAAGGAAAGGTAATACAGCAGTCGGATATTCAGCAATATACAGGAATGGCCAAGGAACAAAATGAGTTCCGAAAGGCTAAAGGGGAAGAGCCCTATTGGACCAATAGTGCCTTCGGTGGGATGCCAACCTACCAGCTTGGAGCCAATTATCCATATAATTATGTAAAACAGGCCGACAGGCTTATTCGCTTTTTGCCGAGGCCCGCAGATTACTTGTTTTTATATCTGATAAGCTTTTATATCCTTTTAAGTTGCCTAAAAATTGATTATCGACTCGCTATTTTAGGGGCACTGGCCTTTGGGTTTTCTACCTACCTTATTATTATACTGGGTGTTGGCCATAATGCCAAGGCCCACGCTATAGGATACCTACCCATGTTATTGGGGGGCATTATATTGACCTTCAG
>CBDUAW010000463.1:0-1948 GCA_965365215.1 uncultured Eudoraea sp.
AAAGTGGTAGCCGAAAAGAAGGGGGTTCCGGACTGGGACTATCTATCGTAAAGCATATCATTGAAGCCCACGGAGAAAAAATTTATGTGGAAAGCGTAACGAATGTGGGTTCGGAATTCTCTTTTACCCTCGAGAAGGCAGTACAGAAAAAAGCGAAGACCACCTCCGAAACAAATCTTTCGAACCCTTTTTAACCGCGGGGATAGCTAAATGACCAAGATGGTTTTCCTTAGCTTTGTTGTATCATTAAATTTCACGGAATTGTGGGAAGCAAAAATAAACTGAAGCGCTTTAAGGAAAATGAGGGCTTTAAAAATGTGATTCAACCCAAACGCAAGGATCTCATCGAAGGATCTTTTGCACTGAAAGGCAAGTGGCAGGATTACTTTGGTAATGATAAGCCATTGGTTGTGGAGTTGGGTTGCGGTAAGGGAGAATACACAATAGGGCTTGCGGAAAGGGATCCCGAACGGAATTATATAGGAATCGATATTAAGGGAGCCCGTTTTTGGAGAGGGGCGAAAACAGCTTTAGAAAAAGAGCTGGAAAATGTTGCCTTTCTCCGTACCCAAATTGAACTTCTTGATCTGGTTTTCGGGAAAAATGAGGTGGATGAAATATGGATCACATTTCCCGATCCTCAAATTAAATACAAACGAATGAAGCACAGATTAATCAATTCCTTGTTTCTGGAAAAGTACCGTCATGTCCTCAAAGCAGGCGGAACAGTTAACCTTAAAACAGACAGTGAATTTCTACATGGGTATACGCTTGGTTTGCTGCATGGGTTGGGCTATGAGGTTTTTTATGCTAACCACGATATCTATAAAAATACCGGAAGCCCTGATGAAGTTTTGGAAATCAAGACTTTTTACGAAAATCAGTATCTTGAAAAAGGAAAACCAATAACCTTCGTAAAGTTCGGGCTAAACTAAACCATGGCGCATTTGCTGATTCTTTTTTTTGTAACCTTTTCGGCCGCCTTTATGGCCACTGTTCCACCAGGCCTTCTCAATATGAATGCTGCCAAGACCAGTGTTGAAAGGGGCAAAAACAATGGAATAATTTTTAGTGTAGGGGTATCCACCATGATTATGATGCAGGCATATGTGGCCGTGCTCATTTCCAAATTTTTATACCGGAACCCGGAGATCATAGATCTGCTGTTAAAGATAGCAATTGGGGTCTTTGCCTTCTTCGCGGTATACTTCTACCTCTCTGCAAAACGCAAAAAATCGGAACATTTAAGAATTACAAAAGTCAGTAAGAAGAACAGTTTCTTTAAGGGCATGCTGTTGGCTGCTCTCAACCTTTTGACCATACCATATTACAGTGGATTAAATGCTATGTGGAATGCTTCGGGTTGGATTAAATTTCAGGTATGGGATATCCTTACCTTTATTCTGGCAGCAGGAACGGGAACTTTTGCAGTACTTTATTTGTACACTGTTTATTTCTACAAACTGGAAAATAAAACTGATACCTTTTCGAAGAATTCCAATTACATCCTGAGTGTACTTATGTTGGTTCTTCTGGTGATCACCATAATCCGCATTTTCTATAAGTAAAATGAAACCAGAAAACCATAATTTTTTTCAGAAGGTTTATGAAGTGGCCAGGCAAATACCCTACGGCAGGGTAACCTCTTATGGGGCTATCGCTCGGTATTTGGGTACCGCCAGAAGTGCCAGAATGGTAGGTTGGGCTATGAATGGCGCAGGGGGAATGGAAGACGTACCTGCCCATAGGGTGGTGAACAGAGTAGGAATGCTGACAGGGAAATTCCATTTTGACGGAACCAATCTAATGCAACAGCTTCTGGAGAGTGAGGGCATTGTGGTTAAAGATAATCAGGTTGTGGATTTTGAGCAACACTTCTGGGATCCCTCCACGGAATTACTTTAGAAGTTATGATTCCCTTTTTTAGGGGTGATCCTATAAAGTGTCT
>CBDUAW010000464.1:0-1946 GCA_965365215.1 uncultured Eudoraea sp.
TAACACCCTGCCGGTATTGCTTGAAGTTGGCGTGACCTATTGGGGAAAAATGGAAATCATTGCTGCAGACTCCCTAAAAGACTGGACCCTGCAGTTCGAAGATATTATGATTGGCCCACCTGCCTGGACCAAAAGCAATGGAAAGGTTAATGTGTTTGCCTATCAGGGAAATAGATTGCTGTTTCATAAAAAAACCGGAGTAGAATATTCCAAAAAAGAAAGGGACCTTGCTACACATTGGGCCCTTAATACGATTGGCCTGGACCAGTTGCCCCCCAATACCCTTGTGACCCTAGTCATAAAAGCGCAGGGTAATAGTTTTGGCTATCCGGCCTACTTTAATCTCAGCGCCAGAAGCCCTGATCAAAAATACTATCATCAATACAATCAGTTCCATAACTCCTTTAACATCTTTATGTTTGGGGTAACCTTTATTATATTCCTGTATCACCTGCTACAGTACTTTTATCTTAAAGACCGGATTTTCCTTTGGTTTGCTTTATGGCTCTTTTTCTGCACCCTTACCCAGGCGATGTCCATTGGTATTTTAATAGGTGATATGCCCAATTATCGCTATCCCTTTTGGCTATTTACGGCCAATGGGATCTTCTTTACCTTTTGGTTTTTTGGCCGTTCGTTTATAGACTCCAAAAGAAGATTTCCAATACTGGATAAATTTATCCTTGGCCTGGCCTTTTTTATCTTGGCCGAAATAACGATTGCCACTATTTATACCTTGTTTTATGATCCCGAAACCTATTATACGGGACTTGGAATTCATTATCAGCTGCTACTTATTTACGCTATTCTCAGCCTGGTCTTGTCTCTTGTCCTTTCCCTGAAAAGGGATCTTTTTGCCCGCTATTTTGGGATAGGTTCGCTTATTGCAAGTTCATTTCTGATTATCGGCACCTTGTGGGCTATGGGCCTCATTAGACCGCCTTTTAGACTAGACCCTTTTGTTACCGGGATCTTTTTACAAATTGTCATTTATTCCTTCGGGATTGCCTACAGGCGACAAAAATTAAATGAGCAAAATGTATTTGAAAGGATACAAGCTACCCGTAGTCTGGCCGAAGTACAGCGAATGAAAGACCTGGACAGGGTTAAAACACGTTTTTTTGCCAATATCAGCCATGAATTCAGAACGCCGCTCGCTTTGATTAATGGCCCATTACAACAGGCCGAAAAAACATCCGGGGATAAGCAAAATGATACTATCCAGTTATCGCAAAAGGCCTTTGGGCTAATAAAAAAGAACGCCCACCGTTTGGAGGTGCTGGTAGATCAGTTGCTGGACTTGTCCAAAATTGAAAGTGGGAATATACATCTAAATCTAAGGCAGGGAGATATGATCCAGTTTATCAGGTCACAGGTCTTTGCCTTTGAGAGTATGGCCGAAAGACAAAACATAAGCTTAAACACCCATTTTCCGGAAGAATTGCCAGAGGCATATTACGACAGGGATAAGCTGGAAAAGATCATCAATAACCTCATGTCTAACGCTTTTAAATACAGTCCTCAAGGTGGCGCTGTAAGCATTCAGGTGAGCAGCACCCCTACCAATATCCTGATAGAGTTCGGGGATACCGGAAAAGGCATCAGCAAAGAGGAAATAGACCGGATATTTGATCGTTTTTATCGCGTGGAAGGTACAGAAGTAAAAGGTTCGGGGATTGGCCTGGCCTTAACCAAGGAGCTGATTGACCTGCACAACGGACAAATTAGCCTGAACAGTGAAAAAGGGCGTGGGACTACTTTTAAGGTGAGATTACCTATTACCCTTAACGGCCTGCCCGAAAATGTCGTAATACAGAAGGCTGAGGAAACAGAGAAGATCAATGGGGAAAAACAGATCATCGAGCCTGCGGCCAAGAACAATCCAACGTCAACAGAGCAGGTGGTCAATGAGGAGGTCATTCTTTTGGTAGAAGACAATAAGGATC
>CBDUAW010000465.1:0-1920 GCA_965365215.1 uncultured Eudoraea sp.
CCTGCAACTGCCCAAACTTATTGTCCACACATACCGAAAAGCTAATAGCGGAATTCTGGATCAGGTCAACTTTCATTTTATAGTCGTGTAAGAGTTTAAATAAATCCCCAATACTATCCTCTACGATAAATGAAAAATCAAGGGAAGAGAGTTTCATTAACACCTGATTTTTCTTTACAATAAAACAGGGAATCTCCGGCTCTATCCCGGTCCCCTTTTCCACAACTGTACCTGCATCCCCTGGATTAACAAAGGACTTTACCATTAAAGGAATCTCTTTTCTTTGAAGTGGTTGCAGTGTTTTTGGGTGTATTACCGATGCCCCGTAAAAGGCAAGTTCAATAGCTTCTCGGTATGATACCTTGTTTAGCAGCTGAGGCTTTTCAAAATACCTCGGATCGGCATTGAGGACCCCGGGAACATCTTTCCAAATAGTAACGGATTGGGCATTTAAGCAATAAGCCAAAATTGCTGCGGTATAATCAGACCCTTCCCTCCCCAGCGTAGTGGTAAAGTTATGTTCGTCACTACCTAAAAATCCTTGGGTAATATATAATTTTTCTTTTTCCAATCCCTTGGTAATAAGTTCCTGGGTCCTTTCCCAGTTAACTTTTACATCCCTGTAATTACTATCCGTTTTAATATAATCTCGGACATCCATAAAATGACTTGGAATCCCAACATCATTTAAATAGGCATTCAGAATGGTAGTAGAGAGCAACTCCCCGTAACCCACTACCTGGTCATAGACAAAGTTGTATTTGGGCGATTTATTCCATGCCAGGAACCCCTTTACCTCTTCAAAAAGCGACTTAATGGCAGGGTATACCGGATGATCAGCGCTTTGAAACAATTCTTTGGCAATCCCCAAATGGAATTGCTCAACCTCATGTAGTGCAGAAACCAAAGAATCCTTGTCATTCATGTAGGCATTCACTACAGCTTCCATGGCATTGGTGGTTTTCCCCATCGCGGAAACTACTAGAAATGTATTTTTATGACCGGTTTCATGGAGTACTTTAACCAGGTTTTTTACGCCTTGCGCATCTTTAACTGATGCTCCTCCAAATTTAAAGATCTTCATATCTGTTCAATATACTTAGCTATCCCTTGTTCATCGAGCTGAACCACATCCCAGTCGCGCAATATCCGTGCCCCTTTCCTTTCATAAAACTCAATAGCCTCCTCATTCCAGTCGAGCACCTCCCAGGCAATCCGTTTAACCCCTAGCTGATGCCCGTATTTTACTACTGCATCCAGAAGTGCAGTTCCCAGTCCCTGACCTCTCATATCCTCTGTTACAATAAGGTCTTCCAGGTGAATTGCCAGGCCCTTCCAGGTAGAGTATCTGGGATAAACCAGTGCCATTCCTACAACCTCTCCCCCTTTTTCACCAACAATACAGTGAAAGGCTTTGTCCGGACCAAAGCCATCCCTTTGCAAGTCCTCAACCCCAATTTCCACTGCATCTTCTTCCTTTTCAAAATGGGCGAGCTCCTTTATGAGTTCAAGTACCCTTGGCATATCTTCTTTTTTGGCAGATCTAATGCTTATAGACATAGTGTTACAAATAAAACACAAAGTTAAATATTTAAAAAACTTAATAGGACTCCTCTGATAACTGTATCACAAAATACCCGATATTTGTTTCTAAATTAACCCGGCCGATTTATGGAACAAAGAAACAAGACTCTTGGCGAATTTATCATTGAAAACCAGGCTGAATTTCAATATTCGTCCGGAGAGCTTTCCAAGCTTATCAATGCGATAAGGTTGGCTGCCAAAGTTGTGAATCACGAAGTAAATAAAGCGGGTTTAATTGATATTTTAGGTGCCGCTGGTGATACTAATATCCAGGGTGAAAATCAGCAAAAACTGGATGTCCTGGCCAACGACAAATTCATTCAAACTTTAAAGAAC
>CBDUAW010000466.1:0-1918 GCA_965365215.1 uncultured Eudoraea sp.
AGAGATATTACCAAAAAAAAGATAGCAGAAAAAGAACTAAAAAAGGCTTATGATGAATTGCAAGAAGCTAAGGAGTATCTTGAAAATATCATTACTACCTCCGCCAATGCTATCGTAATAGCAGACCCTAAAGGTTTTATTACCAAGGCAAATAATGCATTACAAGAATTATTAGGCTTTACCTCGGAGGAACTTGTAGGAAAACATGCCTCACAGTTACACGCTCATTTTAATGATCCAGAGGTCAAACGATCCAGCAGGAAGATGATTGATACGCTCTTTAAAGCAGGAAGAGTTGTCGGAATGGAATCGGTATGGAAAAGCAAAAAGGGAGAATTAATATCTGTAGAGATAAATTCTTCCCTGCTGCGCGATAAGAATACTATTATTGGCATCGTAGCCTGTGTAAGAGATATAAGAGAACGGAAACGAATCGAAGAAATGGAGATAAAAAATACTTTTCTCTCTAATATATCTCATGAATTAAGAACACCGTTAACCCTCTCAATAGGCCCCCTGGAAGGTCTTTTGAAAGAAGAACATAAAGTTACCGGAAAGGCAACCAAAGAGAAGATACAGCTTGCTTTGAAAAATAATCGACAGCTCCTTAAATTAATCAATCAACTGCTGGATGTTAGCCGATTGGAGTCAAAGAGTGATGATGTCACTTACTACAGGAAGAATATTCATCAATTCCTTTCCGCTATTGTAGATGCTTTTTCCTTTCTGGCACAAAAGAAGGGGATTACGCTTAATTTTATACAGCATGTAACAACCCTTCCTGCTTATTTTGACCCTGGGAAGATGGAGAAAGTATTTTTTAACATTATAGGCAATGCCTTTAAATTTACCCCCCGTGGAGGAAGTATAATCATAGGCGTGCAAAAAGAAAATCAAGGAACTGAAGATACTTATGCAGCAATCTCTGTCAGAGATACGGGTATCGGCATTAAGAAAGAAGATCTGCCGTACATTTTTGAAAGGTTTCAGCAGGCAGAAAGCACTTCCTCCATACGGCATCAAGGTACAGGCATTGGTCTATCCCTGGCAAAAGAACTGGTGGAACTGCAGGGGGGAAGAATAGAGGTAGAAAGCGAGTATGGCAAGGGAAGTACCTTTACCATTTACATCCCGACAGGGAAAAAGCATATCAGCGATCATTCACACATTAAGGAGGAGGGAGAAGAGATAATTCTATCAGAGAAGGAAATAGAATTGTCAGATCTTTATAGTGATGGCGTTAAAACAAAAGAACAAGAACCTACCGGTGAACGACCACTCATTCTATTCGTAGATGACAACCCGGATGTAAGGAGTTACGTAACAGGAATCCTTACCAAACAGTACGATGTAATTACCGCAGAAGATGGACTGGCGGGTTTAAAAAAATTCAAACAGTATACCCCTGATATTATCATCTCAGATATCATGATGCCCCGGATGGATGGATATGAATTCTGTAAAGCTGTGAAGTCAAATCCCCAGTTAAAACACATTCCGCTCATTTTTTTAACGGCCAAGGCTGATACGGAGTTTAAAATAGAAAGCCTGGAAGAAGGGGCAGATGACTACATAGTAAAGCCCTTTAACTCCCAAGAACTTATGGCCCGGGTAAAGTCCATGCTTCGCATTCAGGACCTCGCAAGAGAAAACGCGCTCAAAGAAAAGAAGGTAGCTGAGTTGACAGAAGCACTGGGTGAGAAACATCAGTTTCATGGCCTTGTTGGCAAGAGTGCGCTTATGCAAGAGATCTACAGATTTGTGGAAAGAATTAAAACAACGGAATCACCTGTACTGATTAATGGCGAAACCGGTACGGGGAAAGAACTTGTTGCCCATGCTATCCAGCGTAACAGCAAGAGAAAGAACCGTCCTTTCATAATCCTCAATTGTACTGCCATAAATAAAAATCTTATGG
>CBDUAW010000467.1:0-1885 GCA_965365215.1 uncultured Eudoraea sp.
ACCTTTAGGATATACATCCCCACGAACATAACCATCGTCTTGCGGGTCCGAGTATATTATACAACCAATAGCTCCTTTTTCTGCGGCCAGTTTAGGCTTTATGCCTCTCCAGGGTCCGTAATATTTGGCAATCACGATTTTCCCCTTTACATCAATTCCCAGCTTTTCCAATTCTACGTAATCCCTTGGAACGCCGTAATTCACATAAACCATTTCGGCCTCAACATCTCCGTCTCTGGAAAATGCATTGTAGCTGGGAAGTAAGGCATCTCCTTGTGCTGTATAGGGATCTCCTTCTACGGGAACAGCTTCCAGTTTGGCCGTATACTTATCGGGCGCTTTTAGTTCTAAAAGCCTCAGCTTAGGATAGGGAAAAAGAATTTGATAGGTTTCTATTTTAGCATCGTAACCCCAGGATTTGAATTGATCTCGCATCCATTCGGCATTTTCCCTTCCGTATTCAGTGCCTACCCAATGTGGTTTGTCTGCCATTCGCTTCATCCATTCTTCCAGATTAGCGGCATTCAGTTGGGAGGCAAATTGGTTTTCAAGGGATAATTGATCTGAAACCGTCTCTGCTTTAAAACCGATAAGGGATTGGGCAGATAAACAAAAGCTTAGGGCCAGAAAGTACAGGGTTAGATACGTTTTATTCATAGGGTTATTTTTAAAGCACTTATTTAAATGGTTTTGTTGCAGATGTTTTTTGATGATCAATTTAGTTTTCGGTCCAGATTTAGAATAGTATGCAAAAGGACATTGGCACCATTAGCCATATCCTCTGCGGAAGTGAATTCCTTTGGTGAGTGACTGATTCCTCCTTTACTAGGGACAAATATCATTCCCGTAGGAGCAAGCAATGCCATATCCTGGGCATCGTGGCCGGCGCCACTTTGCATCCGTTTATAGCTTAATCCCTGGCCTGTGGTTGCCCGGATAATTTCTTTCTGTATCTCCTTATCTGTCAAAGCAGGTTTGGCCGTGGCATCTATGGGTTTGAAGGTAAATCTTGTGCCAGATTCTTGTTCTATCTTTTCTGCACGCTCCTTCATTTTTTGGAACATAAGCGATATTTTTTCCTCGGAAAGGTCCCGGATCTCCAGGCTCATCAGCACCTTACCCGGGATCACATTTGGGGCACCAGGAAAAGCCTGGGCCATGCCCACAGTCCCCACTTGTTTCCCTGGCAGCGAATTGGTTACTTCATTGACGGCTATAATAAATTTGGCAGCTGCAAGCAGCGCATCCTTTCGCATATCCATTGGGGTGGTCCCTGCATGGTTGGCGAATCCGGATACTTCAATATCCCACCATTTAATTCCAACAATTCCTTCCACAATTCCAATGTCTGTACCTTCAAGATCAAGCAGTCCTCCCTGTTCAATATGAAGCTCAAGGAAGGCAGCCATACTCCCTTTAGGCCGTACTACTTCATTTAATCTAAGGGGATCCCCTCCCAGACGGGAAATCCCATCCGCCATGGAATAGCCGGTGCTGTTTTCAACTTTTAGAGCTTCCTCACCCAATACTCCTGCCAATGCCCTGCTCCCCATCACACCTCCTTCTTCGTTAGAAAAAATAATGACTTCCAAAGGATGCTGGGTTTCAATTGAGTTTTCATTCAGGGTGGTTATTACTTCAATTGCAGCCATAGAGCCCACACATCCATCATAATTTCCACCATCTGGTACCATATCAATGTGCGATCCGAATGAAATTGGAAGTTTATTCTCTGAGGTTCCCATTCTTCTCCCAATTATATTTCCCGCAAAGTCAACAGAAACCTTGAGCCCGGCAGCTTTCATTAGACCAATGACATATTCTCTACCCTGTAAATCCCCGTCACTAAAAGCTACTCTATTTCCCTCACCATTTTCTTTGGCCC
>CBDUAW010000468.1:0-1868 GCA_965365215.1 uncultured Eudoraea sp.
ATGATCCACAACCTATGCCTCTTTGCAGAATGATCCGTGAGAAAAGGAATGTAAAAACGGTATGGCGCTGCCATATTGGCCTGGAACAACAGAATGAGACCACCAACGGGGTATGGAATTTTCTTTCAGAGTATTTTAGCGATTATGACCATTTTGTGTTCAGTTTGCCGTCCTATGTCCCCGAAGCACTAAAGGAAAAGACCTCTATTATTCCGCCGGCCATAGATCCCTTAAGTCACAAGAACAGGACGCTCTGGATGTCTAAATGCCTGGGGATACTGCAACAGTCAGGAATAATCAAGGAAACCCCGCCTATACTCTACCCTAATTATAAACACCAGGTGCGGCGTGTTATGCCCGATGGTAGTTTCAATGCTGTGAACCACCACAGTGATTTAGACATCATCTTCCACCCCACGGTTTTACAGATTTCACGATGGGATCGCTTAAAAGGCTTTAAGGAATTGATGGAGGCCTTTATTCTGATGAAGAAAGAAAATGAAAAGAAAACAGATAAAAGTAGTTTGGATTACAGAAGGATTAAGAATACCAGACTGGCATTGGGCGGACCAGATCCGGCATTTGTATCTGATGATCCTGAAGGTATAGAGGTGCTCAATGAATTAATTGCGCAATACAAGGAAATATCACCTGATTTACAAGAGGCCATTGCCCTCTTGCTGCTCCCCCTGGATAATCCCAAAGAGAATGCTTTAATTGTAAATGCTTTGCAACGCAGCGCTACAGTTGTTGTCCAGAATTCAATTCAGGAAGGCTTTGGGTTAACCGCAACAGAAGCTATGTGGAAACAGCGACCGGTATTGGTATCTGGTGCTGCCGGACTAAGGGCTCAGGTACAGCACGATATCAACGGATTGATCAATCCGGAACCAACCAATATTGAGTTACTTGCAAATGCCATGGAAGACATGCTTAGCAACGCAAAGGAAAGAGACAAGTGGGGTTTCAATGGGCAGGTGCGGGTGATCAACAAATTTACCCTGTTCAGCCAGATAAAATCATGGCTTACCTTATTAAGTAATATTAAAAACTGATTGCTGCCAAGGTGAAACTATTTATATCCTTAGTTCTGCTCACAATCCTTTACCCATGGTCCGATATGATGCTCTTTAATTTTACGAAACAAGCTAAACTAGACAATTGGACTGTTGTTAACGATGGGGTCATGGGTGGTTTATCCAAAGGTACCCTGGTCATAAATGAAGAGGGCAATGCTGTTTTTAAAGGCAGGGTTTCTCTGGAGAACAACGGCGGTTTTTCTTCTATCCGATACCGCTTTCCTACGCTACAAGTTGACTCTTATCCCTATATAAAACTTCTTTTAAAAGGCGACGGCAAACGATATCAATTCAGGGTAAAATCAAACATTGAAGAATACTATTCCTATATCCACTATTTTGAGACATCTGGAGACTGGGAAACGATTACAATACCACTTGGAGATATGCGTCCGGCCTTCCGGGGACGCTCCCTGGACCTCCCCTCCTATCCGGGTGATTCCCTGGAGGAAATTGCCATCTTAATCGGAAATAAAAAGGCCGAAAATTTCTTGTTGGAAATTGACAAACTTGTTCTTAGCGATATGGCGGAATAAATTCCAAATACAATGATCCTGGCTGCCTAATCCGCTCTAATAACGCCCATGCCAGACTTGCAAAAAATTCGGTATCTTAATCCCTTAAACCAAGCTGAATGATCCGATATCAATCCGTACTTATTGCCTTTTTGGCAATAACAATTTTCACAAATGCCCAGGAATCCATTAGAATAAATCAAGACCGGCTCGAAGCCTCCATTTTTAAACTTGCTACCTATGGGGCCAAAGAAAATGGTGAGGGAAATAGAGT
>CBDUAW010000469.1:0-1853 GCA_965365215.1 uncultured Eudoraea sp.
GGCCCGGCCCCACAGAAACCCCCATATTCCTTGCTTCCCGGATAAAGTCTTCCACAATCAGGAAATACCCGGGATATCCTGAATTCTCAATGGTTTTTAATTCGAAGTCAATCCTCTCCTCAATAGCTTCGGTAATCTCCCCGTATCGCTTTTTGGCACCCTCCAAGGTGATATGCCGCAGATATTTGTTCTCACCTCGTTTGCCATCATCTTCTGCATCTTCTGCTACCTTAAAAGTCTCCGGGATTTCAAATTGGGGTAGCAATACTTCCCGTGCCAGTTCATAGGCTTCCACCTTATCCACGATTTCCTGAATATTGAGGATAGATTCAGGAAGGTCGTGAAACAACTCCTTCATCTCCTCGGAAGACTTGAAATAGTATTCCTGATTAGGCAGGCCGTATCGGTAGCCCCTTCCCCTTCCTATTGGGGTGGCTTGTTTCTCTCCGTCCTTAACGCAAAGTAAAATATCGTGGGCATTGGCATCCTCCTGTTTACAGTAATATGTGTTGTTGGTTGCAACCAGTTTAACACGATGTTTCTTGGCCAGGGCTATGAGTGCGGCATTGGCCCTGTCCTCGTCCTCCTGTCCATGCCTCATGATTTCTATATATAGATCCTCCCCAAAAGCCTCCTTCCACCAGAGCAGGGCCTCTTCTGCTTGCTTTTCGCCAACGTTAAGGATTTTTGAAGGGATCTCCCCATATAAGTTTCCGCTAAGGACAATCAGATCTTCATTGTATGCTTCAATTACTTTTTTGTCTATTCGCGGAACGTAATAGAAACCGTCCGTATAAGCAATGGACGACATTTTTGCCAGATTGTGGTAGCCATTTTTATTTTTGGCCAGGAGCACGATCTGATAGCCGTAATCCTTTACATTTTTGTTGGTATGGTCTTCACAGACATAAAATTCACATCCAATAATTGGCGTTATGGGTTTCCACTTCTCCGGCTCCCCATTTTCTCTGGCGTCCTTATTTCGCTCCTCGATTGAACTATTGTAAGAATTAACCTCTTTTACGAAATGAAATGCACCCATCATATTGGCATGATCCGTTACTGCAACGGCAGGCATTCCAAACTCTGCAGTGGCATTAACCAGGTCTTTTATCCTGATGGTGGACTGGAGCACCGAAAACTGCGAATGGTTATGAAGATGTACAAAAGGGCTATCCCCGAGCGATTCGATATTTTCCCGTTTTTCTTCTTGGGATATTTCTACCTGCTCTGCCCTGGCTAGCTCTTCGCGGATTTTTTTTGAAGCCTCTTTAAAATTTATGTGCTTCAGGCCAACAAGGGCAACAGGCTCCTGGTGGATTTCAAAAAAGTCTTGGAAATACCGCTCAGATACGTTGAGTTGTTTGGCTGTAAATTCTTTTCGTCTTATCAATTCAAAGAAACAACGTGCGGTTGCTTCAACATCGGCCGTGGCATTATGCGCTTCTGCAAATGGCTTAGTGAATAAAAACTGGTGTAATTCAGAAAGTGTAGGAAGTTTAAACTTTCCACCCCTGCCTCCGGGAATTTTACAAAGTAGGGCCGTCTCTTCCGTACAGGTATCGAGCACTGGCAGTTCTTCCAATCGCGTTGCGGTTTCCGCTCTGAGGAATTCGGCACCTATGATATTGACGTCAAAACCTACATTTTGACCCACTATAAACTGCGCTTTTTCAAGGGCATCATTGAATTTTTCAAGAACCAAGGACAGTTCTTCCCCTCGGGCCTGGGCCAGTTCTGTGGAAATCCCATGGATTACTTCGGCGTCATAGGGGATATTATAGCCATCTGGCAGAATGAGGTAGTCCTGATGATCCAGGCCGATGCTGGTCACAACGGCCAGATCCGCATCA
>CBDUAW010000470.1:0-1838 GCA_965365215.1 uncultured Eudoraea sp.
GCGGCCTTAAGACAATATCATTGGGGAGCTTTTGCATTGATCAGAATTAGTACCAAAAGATACCGAATTCCTGTTAGATTTTGAATAACCGTCTAATATTTAAAGTTGCACAGCCTCTTGAGCAAAAGGTCTTACAATTGATGCCTGCTTTAGTTTAGCATATTGCTTAGTTGTTAATCCCTTGATTAGTACTAACTTTGTCGCTTAATTTTCAGATATGGGAGCCATTGTGGCCATAGTAGGAAGACCCAACGTGGGAAAGTCAACATTCTTTAACCGTTTAATCCAACGGAGAGAGGCTATTGTGGATGCGATTAGTGGCGTAACACGAGACCGTCACTATGGAAAAAGCGATTGGAATGGTAAAGAATTCTCACTTATAGACACAGGGGGTTATGTCTTGGGAAGTGAAGATATTTTTGAAAAGGAAATAGACAAACAGGTAGAACTGGCCATTGATGAAGCAGATGCCATCATTTTTATGGTTGACGTGGAAACGGGTATTACCGGAATGGATGAGGATGTAGCGAAGTTATTGCGCAAGGTGGATAAACCGGTTTTCCTGGTCGTAAATAAGGTGGATAATGCCAAGAGAGCCGAAGATGCGGTTGAGTTCTATGCTTTGGGATTAGGGGATTACTTCACCGTTTCAAGCATAAATGGTAGTGGAACAGGAGAATTACTGGATGCCCTGGTACAAGTACTGCCGGAGGCTGAGGAGGTAGAAGATGATCTACCCAGATTTGCGGTAGTGGGAAGGCCCAATGCGGGAAAGTCATCGTTTATTAATGCCCTGATTGGAGAAGAGCGCTACATTGTTACAGATATTGCCGGAACTACCAGAGATAGCATAGATACCCGGTACAATCGTTTTGGATTTGAATTTAATTTGGTAGACACGGCCGGGATACGCCGGAAGGCCAAAGTAAAGGAGGATTTGGAATTTTATTCCGTTATGCGTTCCATTAGAGCAATTGAGCACTGTGATGTTTGCCTGCTTGTCCTGGACGCTACCCGTGGTTTCGACGGACAGGTAGAAAATATCTTCTGGCTTGCCGCCCGTAACAACAAAGGTATTGTGATCCTTGTCAACAAATGGGATTTGGTTGAAAAAGAAACCCAATCGGTTAAGCAATACAGTGAGAAGATCAGAAAGGCCACGGAACCCTTCACGGATGTACCTATTATATTTATTTCAGCCCTCACAAAACAACGGATATATAAGGCCATAGAAACGGCAGTAACGGTTTATCAGAACAGATCCAAAAGAATTCCGACCAGGAAATTGAATGATACCATGCTCCCGATCATAGAGAGAACTCCTCCCCCGGCCTATAAAGGGAAGTATGTAAAAATAAAGTATTGCACACAACTCCCAACGCCATATCCGCAATTTGCATTTTTTTGCAACCTGCCACAATATGTGAGGGATCCTTACAAACGTTTTTTAGAGAATAAACTTCGCGAGCATTTTGATTTCAACGGGGTACCTGTTACTATTTTTATGCGCAAAAAATAGGAAGTACGCTAGTCCAAAAAAACGGTGTAGAAACTGGAATTTGATGCTTTTTGTATAGTTACATCCGGGGAACTTAGTTCCAGGATTTGCCGCCTGTTTCCGCAACAAGTACCTCCTTCTGATATAATAAACTCAACCTGAATGCTGAACTGACTATCGTTCCCTAACTGTACATCGTAGGTATATGTTCCAGCCTGCCAATCAAATTTGCTAATCTCTAACAGTCCGCTGGAAGCTCCCTGGGTGTTAGGAAAAACAACTACTTGAAGATTTTCCATTTCCTCTCCGGTGACCATTATATTATCTTCCGTATACGTTC
>CBDUAW010000471.1:0-1829 GCA_965365215.1 uncultured Eudoraea sp.
TATAGCTTACTTCCCTGCCCTTAAGTCTGCGCACGGAGCTTAAAAAATGCCTTTCATAATCATAGGTATGAAAACCTATCAGATCAGCGCCGAGTAAACCTTCCAGGACTTCGTCCCTCCATGGGAGGATCCTGAAAATTTCATAAGAGGGAAAAGGTATATGGAGGAAAAAGCCTATGGATACTTCAGGGCGTTTTTCCCTGATCATTTTAGGCAAGAGCATAAGTTGGTAGTCATGGATCCAGATGGTATCGTCTGCACTGGCTTTTTCCAGAACAACATCCGCAAATTTCTGATTTACTTCCTTATAGACCTCCCAGTTATCGAGCTCAAATTCTGAATATTGCGTAAAGTAATGGAATAAGGGCCAGATGGTCCTGTTACTGAAGCCAAAATAAAAACCGTCAATTTCTGCCTGGTTTAAATGTACCTGTGCGGCACCGTGTTCTGTGAGGGCCTTGTCAATTTTTGGACCCATGCCTTCGGGAATTTCCTCCTCGGTAAGACCACTCCACCCTATCCAGAGACTATCACCTCCGGAATGAACAGATTTCATCCCGGTGGCGAGACCCCCAACACTTGGCACTGCAGAGATATCTCCATTGCTAATTTGCAATTGAACGGGCAGTCTATTTGAGATTATGATAGTTTTGCCCATGAATTAGCTTCTTTTATCGTCTTTTGCTTTTATTTTCTATAAATTTCGTCAAATTGCATCGCATAAACAATAGTAATATCACATTTAGCGATTCAGTAGCATATGGATAATCTGGACTATGGTATAATTGGAAATTGCAGAAGTGCTGCACTTATCTCCAAGACAGGCTCGCTAGACTGGTGCTGTCTTCCGGAATTTGACAGCTCCTCGGTATTTGCTAAAATACTCGATGAGGAAAAAGGAGGAAGCTTTGAGATCCTGGTTGAAGAGGACTATGAGATAAGCCAGCGATACAAAAAAGATACCGCTTTGTTAATTACCCTTTTTAAAAATGGGGAAGATATATTTGAGGTTCGTGATTTTATGCCCCGATATCACAAGTACAATGGAACTTACCATTCTCCTCCGGAGATTGTGCGGTATATTCGCCATAT
This sequence comes from uncultured Eudoraea sp., assembly GCA_965365215.1. Classification (GTDB taxonomy): domain Bacteria; phylum Bacteroidota; class Bacteroidia; order Flavobacteriales; family Flavobacteriaceae; genus Lentiprolixibacter. Next base: position 1,093 of record CBDUAW010000471.1, read on the forward strand.
TAGCGGGAAGCCAAAGTTCCGGGTAAAGTACGATCCGAAGCTCGGCTATGCGGTTGGGGAGACCAAAACCTATATCAAGAAAAATTTTGTTTCCAGTTTAACTTACGGCGTAAAATTCGACACCGTTTTTCTTTATACCTCTTTTAATAAAAATGCGGTAGTAGAAGGTCGGGAACTGGAAGTAACCGAAGACGGGTACTTTCTCCTTGGGTACAACGAAAAGATATTTCAACCCAATACCAAATCAATGTACCTGGAACAGGAACGAACAAAGGTATATTGGCTTAATTGGAGCAACAACACCCCTAACTATCAGAAATACAATGCCCAAATAAGCAGGAGCGCCTTAACCCTGAAATTATTAAGTTATGACAAATCAGGGGCTGTACTTGCTGCAGCAACTACTTCCCTGCCTGAAACAATAGGGGAAGTCAGGAACTGGGATTATCGTTTTTGCTGGATCCGTGATGCGTCTATGGTTATTAAGGTTATGGCTGGTCTGGGACATAAGAACGTGGCCAGGCGATACCTGCAATTTATTATTGATCTTATTCCGGAAAAGGATGAAAAACTACAGATAATGTATGGGATCAATAAGGAAAAAATCCTAACAGAACATACCCTGGGACATTTGGACGGATACAAGGGATCGAAACCTGTACGTATTGGCAACGCTGCTTACCGACAAACGCAAAACGATATCTATGGCATCCTTATGGACGTAATCCATGAACAAC
>CBDUAW010000472.1:0-1825 GCA_965365215.1 uncultured Eudoraea sp.
TAAATGCTGCAGGGGTACTGCAGGTTCCTATGATTATAAGTGTGTGGGATGATGAATATGGCATTTCGGTACCTGCAAAATACCAAACTACCAAGGAGGATATTTCCAAAATATTAAAAGGCTTCCAGCGAAACGAAAAGGAGAAGGGATTTGAAATTTTAAAGGTAAAAGGTTGGGATTACACGACCCTGATACATACTTATGAGAACGCCTCGGATATGGCCAGGGAAGAACATATACCCATTCTGATCCATGTAGTGGAATTAACTCAGCCCCAGGGACACTCTACCTCGGGCTCCCATGAGCGCTACAAAAGCGAAGATCGTTTAGTCTGGGAGCGGCAACACGATTGCAACAAAAAGTTTCGCGAATGGATTCTGGAAAACAAAATTGCGGATGAAGATGCCCTAACGGAGTTGGAAAAAAGCATTAAAAGAGAAGTTCGTACCGCAAAAAAGGAGGCCTGGGAAGAGTTTTTGCACCCTCATAAGGAAGAAAAAAGGACTTTGGTTCAATTGCTGGAACAGGCAGCTGCAACAAGTCCGAACAAATCATTTATCACCAAGGTAAAAAATGATCTTATTGCTATTGAAGAACCCCTAAAAAAAGATCTTGCCGCAAAAGGGCGTATTGCCTTACGTTACCTTTTGGAAGAGAATACCCCTCAGAAACAAGCATTGGTTAATTGGGTTGAGCAATTCCTAAAATCTTGTCAACCAAAATTTAGTTCACACCTTTACAGTGAACAACCCAGTAAGGCCACCAGCATAGCAGAGATTAAACCGGTTTATGGCCCTGAAAGCACACTTGTTGACGGGCGTGTAATACTGAGAAATAATTTTGATAAGATCTTCAGTAACTACCCCGAAACCTTGATTTTTGGCGAAGATACCGGAGCGATAGGCGATGTTAATCAGGGCCTCGAAGGCTTACAAAAAAAATACGGAAAGTTGCGGGTTGCTGATACCGGTATCCGGGAAGCCACCATTATAGGTCAGGGAATAGGGCTGGCCTTAAGAGGCCTGCGCCCAATAGCGGAAATACAATATCTGGATTACCTGCTATATGGTTTGCAGACCTTAAGTGATGATCTGGCAACGCTTCAATATAGAACGGTTGGTAAACAGAAAGCCCCTTTAATTGTTAGAACAAGGGGTCATAGGCTGGAAGGAATTTGGCATTCAGGATCCCAAATGGGCGCATTTATCCACTTGTTGCGAGGCATGTATTTGCTGGTGCCCAGGGACATGACCAAAGCAGCTGGATTCTACAATACGCTTCTGAAGAGTGATGAACCTGCCTTGGTTATTGAAAGTCTGAATGGATATCGTCTTAAAGAACCGCTACCAACTAACCTGGGCGAGTTTTGTACTCCTATAGGGGTTGTGGAAACCATTAAAGAAGGAACAGATATTACCCTGGTCTCCTACGGGTCAACCTTGAGAATAGTTGCACAGGTTGCACAGGAATTACGGGAAGTGGGAATAGATGCCGAGGTAATTGACGCCCAAAGTCTGCTGCCATTCGATATTAACCATGATGTCCTGAAAAGTGTTCAGAAGACTAATCGGTTGTTGGTAATTGATGAGGATGTACCTGGCGGGTGTGCGGCGTATTTAATGCAGGAAATAGTTGAAGGACAAGGTGCATACCGCTACCTGGACAGTGCTCCACAAACCCTTACTGCCAATGCCCACAGACCTGCCTATGCCAGTGATGGGGATTACTTTTCAAAACCCAATGCTGAGGATATTTTTGAAAAAGTATATGAAATAATGCACGAAACAAACCCGGTAGATTATCCGAAACTCAGGTAGAAGATACT
>CBDUAW010000473.1:0-1815 GCA_965365215.1 uncultured Eudoraea sp.
ATTGGGATCTACGGCAATCTGATTTGTTCGGCCTGTACCAGGTAAGCGCCCGGAAAAGGTACCTACTTCAAATGGCCCAACAGGGCTCCAATCACTAATGGGGTTTATTTTGCCACTACCGGCTTGTTTTGATTTCCATGCATCCCACATTTGTTTCGCCGTTGGGAGATTTCCCCGGGAATCCGTGAAGTGACTCCAATAGTGCTGCCACCTCTTAAATGGTTTATAGCCACTACCTTTTTTGCTTTGATCCTTGTTGGCCCAATAGGCCTCCATAGAGGACGAGATTTCTTCAAGATTAAGAAGCTGGTTTTGCGAGTCAGAAATGAAGCTTGTACTGCCTTCTTCGGATTGCAATCCATTGGCTGTTTGTATATTCTGTGAGTAGGAGAGAATACCGCATAAAAAGAAGGCCAGAGATAATTTTCTTAGCATTTCAATTTTTTTCGTAAATATCCTGAAAATATAAGGAATATTCAATTATTTCTGATGAACTACTGCGTTAAACTGCTATTACACATGCAGATGAACTATTCATTGGCTTGTATATCAAACGATTCAAATCTTCCCATAACTTTCACATTTCATTAGGAACAAAAAAATTAACTTTGTTCGCGTAAGTCTTCACAATGAGAAACCTCCTGTTGTTCTTTTTGGTTCTATCTGGCACCGGCCTATTCGCACAGGATGTTCCTCCTCCCAAGCAAAAGGATTCTACAAAATACAGAAAACCGAAGGCTAAATCCGCTACGGATCCCAAAGGGAAACCCTATGAGATTACGATTAAAGATTACAAGATCATTTCCCATGAGCGCGATACTACCCACCTGGATACTACCCTTACTATTCAGAAGGAATATCAATACAACTATTTGAGAAAGGATAATTTTGAGCTAATGCCTTTCGCCAATGTTGGGCAACCTTACAACCGACTGGGGGCAGATTTAGATCGGATTCAATTATATCCCAGACTTGGGGCAAGGGCACGGCACTTTAATTATTTGGAGGTGGAAGACATGAACTACTTCAATGTAGCCACCCCTATGACAGATCTGATGTTTAAGACAACTTTTGAACAGGGGCAGTTGCTCGATGCCAATCTCACTTTTAATACTTCAGAGCGATTCAATTTTTCAATTGCTTTTAAGGGTTTCAGATCGTTGGGGAAATATCAGTTCAATCAGGCTCAATCGGGAAATTTCAGGACAACGGCCAACTATTTGTCCAGGAATGAGAAATACAGTATGAGGGCACATATTACGGCCCAGGATAATGAGGGGGAAGAAAATGGAGGATTACTAGATAAGGAATTGCAGTTTGAATCTGATGATGAAGACTTCTCTGATAGAAGAAGGCTCGATGTAATCTTTACGGATGCGGAAAACAAAATATTAGGGAAGCGATATTTTCTGGATCAGCAGTATCAGTTGTTAAAAAAGAAGAAAAGGGATACGCTGGGTAACAGAGCTACTTCTCTGACTTTGGGACACGTGTTTGCCTATGAAACCAAATACTATCAGTTTAAGCAAGATACAGGCAATGATTTTTTAGGAGATACATTCTTAGCTGAGGTTGATGATAAGGCTACTTTAAAAACTACCTTCAATCAGCTCCATGCTACTTTCTCCAATAAGTTATTGGGAACGCTAGGCGGATTTGTGAATTGGTATAATTATGATTATTTCTTTAACAGTCTGCTAATCACGGATAGCGGACAAGTTACTAATCAGTTGAGAGGTGAGGAAATTAGTGTAGGGGCTGTATATGATAAGGGGATAGGTCCATTTCGTTTAAAGGGCAAAGCAGCTTATACGG
>CBDUAW010000474.1:0-1785 GCA_965365215.1 uncultured Eudoraea sp.
TATCACCTGGCTGTACGGGGGCTGTCTTTGGACCGAAGGGATCACCGGGACCTTAAAAAAAGCCTTAAAACCAGGCGGGCTTTTTGTCTTTGAATTTTTCCATCGTGATGCCGGGATTGAAATGGGCCGGCCCGAGTTTGGTTGCGAAGCCAACACCATTAAAGAGATGTTTGAAAAAGAAGGGGGCTTCGACGTCCTCCTCTATGAAGAAAAAGAAGGTATAGCCGACTATGGTATGCAGAAAAACAAACTCATCTATATGGTGCTCTCCAAAAAGTGATCTTCCTATAAGAGCGGACTGAAAAAACGGGCAAAACCTTCCTTGAGTTTTTGGAGGCGCCCCCGGTTCTTGAATTCGTCGTAGCGCAGCTCCCTGGCATCAGCACAAATAGCATCAAAATCCTCACATAGTTTTTTGGCAATGGTTTCGTCATATATCTGCGCATTGGCCTCAAAGTTGTGCTCAAAACTCCGATGGTCAAAGTTCCCTGAGCCCACAGAAGCCAATTGCTGGTCTGCCAGGATCAGCTTGCTGTGTGAGAAATCCTTTCTCAGGTAGATCTTTACTCCTACTTCTAAAAGCCCTTCAAACTGGGCGTACATACTGTATTTGGCAAGGAAGGAATCCGACTTATCCGGCACCAATAATTTTACTTCCGTCCCGCCCAAAGCTGCAACCTTCAGAGCTTTCAGGACAATAGCTCCCGGGATAAAATAGGGGTTGGCAATGCGGATACTTTCTTCTGCCAAATTAATGATCCCCAGGTATTGATACAGAATAGCGGGGTGGTTAGAATCGGGCCCGCTGGCATTGATCTGGACAATGGAATCTCCCGCTTCTTCAATTTCTGGGAGGTAACGATCTTGCACCAGCTGTTCTTCCCTGCTGGCAAAATAGTAGTCTTTGATAAAGATATGGTGGAGGCTTTCTACTGCAGGCCCCTGCAATTTCAGGTGGAGGTCTTCCCATACCCCCAATTCTTCTTCAGATTTGATGTACTTATCTGAGACATTCATTCCTCCCACAAAGCCTATTTTGCCGTCAATGATGATAATCTTCCTGTGGTTTCGGTAATTGAGGGTGTACATAAAGCTTCCAAGGCGAAGGGGCATCATGGGATAAATATGCACTCCTATATTGCGAAATCGTTTCTTGAGTTGCCCCTTGAAGGTGCGACTGCCAAGGGAATCATACAACATCCGGATCTCAACGCCTTCGGCAACTTTTTTTCTGAATAGATCGTAAAACCGGTCTTGTAGCTCCCCTTTTTCAAAAATATAATACTGCAGATGGATAAACTCCCTGGCATTTTCGATGGCTTCAAAAATACACTCGAAGGTCTCCCTTCCCGCATGCAACACCGCTACCTTATTCCCCGCTTTTGGGGGAAATTGAGTGCTGGTTTGCAGGATTTTTGCCAGTCGGGCATTCTTGCTTGTTCCCAGGACTTCCCTCGGAGGAGGTAGTTGAATATCCCGGCGCTCTTCATCGTAAAGTTTTCTTTTAAGCGTCCCCTTTAGTTTATAAAATTTGAACTTCCTGCGATTTACTCCAAAGAGATAATACAGAAAAGGTCCAAGAAATGGGAAAAACAGGATAGTGAAGACCCAACTAAGGGACCTGCTAGGGCGGGTGCCGTGGAAGACAACGCTTAGAAGAGCCCAGAGGGTAAGTGCGCTGTAAAGCAGAATTAGAATGGTTTTCATGCAAGGCTTTAGAAATCCCAAGATAGGGCATTGGATATTGCTGGTGAAACTTTACAAAAATCTGAGAGAAGTACTAAT
>CBDUAW010000475.1:0-1771 GCA_965365215.1 uncultured Eudoraea sp.
TATTGCGAATACCGAAGGGAGGGATTATTCTTTTTTGGTGTTTAGGAAATAAGTGAGGCCACCAACTCCAAGGATGCCCAAGCCTATGAGGCTTTCCACAGGCTGGTCTATCAGGAGATATCCCAGGATCCATATACTCAGGAACACAAATACTATTGGCAACAAGGGGTAGAGCGGAGATTTAAATCGTTCTTCCTGTCCGTGTTTCTTGCGAAGCAGGAAGACACCTGCCACGGTAAGGACGGCACTGATCTGCAGTATAAAACCACAATACAACAATACGCTTTCAAAAGTTCCGGTAAGAACATAGATGATGCTTACCAGTACCTGGAACCACAGCGCTACCACCGGGATCTGGTGCTTGTTTTTACGGCTGAGGAATCGCCAGAGAGAATAATCCCGGCTCATAGCCATAGTAACCCTTGGACCTACCCAGGTCATAGCGCTGATGCTGGAGATTAAAAAGAAGGCAATCAGCAGGTTTATGGTGATGGCTCCCTGTTCGCCAAAAAGGCCAGTGGCATAGACATGGCCAATATCGATCTGCCCCTGCAAGGCCTCCAGGGCACTGTGTTTTAAAAAGACCAGCTGGAGCAGCACGTACAAAAGGGTAACCAAAAGCGTACCCCTAACAAGGGCCTTGGGAAGATTGATCCTGGGCTGGTCTACCTCTTCAATAATATAAGCCGCAGCATTCCAACCCGTGTAGGAGTAACTCACATAAACAAAGGCAATGGCAAAGGAGGAAGTAAAGACCTCGGTAGTCCAGTTGTGGGAGAAATCGAGTGCAGTTTCAACCGGGCTCATCCAAATGCCGATCCCGATAAGAAACAAGATGAGCAAGACCTTAAACCAGGTTGAAACAGATTGGAAAAGACTACTAAGTTTCAGTGTAAACGAATGGATAATACCAACCAGGACAATTACGGCAATCGCCAGAATTGATGGAGAAATAGTGGTGATGTTTCCCATATAGGCCCCCAGCGCCATGGCCGACAAGGCAATTGGAGCGGAAAATCCTACTGTTAGGGAAATCCAACCAGCGAGATAGCCTACAATGGGGTGGTACAATTTGGAAAGAAAAACATATTCCCCCCCTGATTGCTTAAATGTACTCCCTACCTCCGCATAGCAAAAGGCTCCTATCAGGGCCATAACTCCGCCAAGGAGCCATAGTCCTATTATAGACCAGCTATTCTGAACATCCTGCAGTTGAAAGCCAAGACTGGTAAAGACGCCGGTACCGATCATATTGGCTACGACCAGAGCAGCTCCTACCTTCCAGCTTATTTTTTTGGTTGCAGGGTTCAAATCCAAATAAACAGAACACCGTTTTCCCAGGCCTTATTTTACCGGGCGAGTGTTTTGTTTAAGGTATTAAAAAAGTTTATACTGAGGAGGGGTTACCCCGGAAAGTCGCAAATAAACAGCTGTTTGTCCTCTGTGATGATTGATGTGCTCCTTGGTTTTATGGATCCATCCCAGTCGTGTAACCTTAAATGGGCCTCGTTCTACAATTTCCTCAAAGCCAGCCGGATCCATGCTTTTGATTCCTGCAATGGCAAAGTCAAAACTTTCTCCCAACACCCGCTTCACTTCGGCTTTGTTCTGCAGCGATTCGTCCTGCATCAAGTTTTGCCCTCCGTAAGGATTCTCTGCTCCGGAGCCATTAGAACTCAGGCCAAATGTGCCCATAGCCGTGTGCAGCATTTGGGTAGCAAATGACATACTTTCTTCGGTTGGTTTGAAGTTAAACTTGTCATCGGGCATG
>CBDUAW010000476.1:0-1771 GCA_965365215.1 uncultured Eudoraea sp.
TCTTTTCGCCGGTAGCCCTCCATAAATTTCCTGGATTTACGCCTCTTGGCGTTTCTTTTATTGAAGGCAGAGATGGCCAAATATACCACCGCCAATCCACCTAATATGTAGTAAATACTATTATCCATCACAGAAAGCTAATCAAAATTAATAGAAATTCGCGAATTCCTGAAATTAGAGGACTTTGGCAATTAAATAAAACATCTCGATAGAAATTCCCCAGAGAAATTATTCATAGTTACGGGTATAGTACAGAATCCAGAAGTAGCGTAAAAGCAATGGTAAAATGAGTAGGAGCACAAGTGGGGAGAACAACTGTATCTTAAATATCCAAATTACGATCATCACCAGGAATAGCAGAAAAAGACCTATTACGTATTTCTCCAGCCATTCCGGAAGACTTTTCCTGCGAACCAAGAGAAAGGCAACGATCAGATTAATTGGGAAAGCCCAGAGGAGGTTAAGGTTGTTTACGGTAGCATGGTGATCTGTCAAAAACCAAAGGAAAAGGAGTAAGAAGCCTACGAGGCCACTATTGAAAAAGAGGAAAAAGTCGAGCCATCGGCTACGGGCTTTATTCCGGTAATCGATATAAGTTATGGTAATGGTAAACAGGGCTAACAAAGCAAACCAGAAAAGGGGGGAGGTTGTGAAAATTGGGACTCGGGATTGATCCGGATTGCTGAGTACCGTCCTTGTTCTTTTTATCAAAGGTCTGCCTTTAAGCTGGCTATTGGCCAGTTGCAACATGACGTATTTGGGCAAGAACATGTGTTGGCGGGTAGTGGCTTTCCTGTCAATATCTGCACCCAGTGCCAGGTCTATCCCGAAGCTTGCCCAGGAATTGGTACGGAGATTCTGCCTTATGAGTTGCCTGAAGGTATATGTTTTTTCCAGATGGTCTTCCAAAAATACCAGTTCCGGCCCGAGGAGCTTTTTTAGAACGTCGGGCATTTTGGTAGAACAGTTATCAAAAAGGAAATCATATTGATAATCCCTGTTTTCGGGCTTGTAGTTATTCTCCAGAAACTCAAAAAGCTCACTTGTCTGGTTTCGGTTCAATACCAATAGCTGTTCCTTTACCCATCTGTTTTCTAACTCATAATCATAAAGAAAATCTTCAAATAGCTGCCTGCTTAAGGTATAGGTAAGTTTGCCCCGTGCAAAATTAGAGTAGAAATTAGGAGCATTGAAGTTAAAGGTCCCATAATTGTAAACTACGTCTATTCCCAAACTGGAATCCTGTACGCGAAAGGCGCTATGCCCGAAACTTGTATACAATTCCTCTCCTGCACCGCAGGTCAGGACGCTTATTCTGGCATTTTCCGACAAAACAACGTTTTGGGAAGATCCAACGGCAAGCACAGCTGAAAAGAAAAGAAATAGGCAGAATCTTAATCGCATCTTTGGAATCCGGGATATAGTTAGGTACAACTTCCGAACAAATATCTAATAAAATATGCTGCCCGGCAATCTGATTAAAATTTATCTTATTTTTACCCTTAAACAACCCTCCATGAAGAAACATATTCCGCAGGTATTAACATTATTCAATGTACTAAGCGGTTGCATCGCTACTGTTTTCGCTGTACTAAATCAATTGGACTATGCTGCGATTTTTGTATTAATTGGGATATAAGTCAGGGCGGCAAAGGTTCAAGAAAGACAATCCTAATCAAATCAATTTTTTATAAAACCCTGATCAATGCTATTGGTATTTTCTTTGGGGGACTTATGATCAGTTCCTGTGTTCCCGAATATGGATCCCCAA
>CBDUAW010000477.1:0-1764 GCA_965365215.1 uncultured Eudoraea sp.
GCCCCGTACTCCTGGAATGTCATTACGAGAAATGAGAAGACCGAAGTGATTGCGAGCAGTGAAACCTGGCAATTCTACAACGCTGGGGTGCAAACAACCTATGCTCCTTTTCCCGCTTCTATTGTGGCACCAAAGTCAGGGGCAACGATCGTAAGGGACATCAATAATGAAGTAACCCTACAATGGAACGGTGCAGATGTGGATAATGACATCAATGGCTATGAAGTATATCTCGATACTGTATCGCCGCCCTTGCAACTCGAGGCATCACCTTCTGTAAGCCTGAATATACTCAATGTTAATGTTGCTGCAGAAACCATATATTATTGGAAGGTACTCACAATAGACAGAGAGGGAAATAGCTCGGATTCCGGGGTTTATTCCTTCAAGGCGCTATAAGATCAGGTGCCATTAAATTCGTTCATGGTAATTTTTATCCCTGCCAAAACAAAGGAAGTTATCAGGGCGGTTGCTCTTTGTAAGCGTTCTGGCAAGGTTTTGTGCTCTTCCTCCCCCCATTTCCCAAGGACATAATCTACCTGACGCCCTTTGGAAAATTCAGCCCCAACTCCAAATCGGAAGCGATTGTATTGTGTGGTTTGCAGAATATTCTGAACATCCCTTAAACCATTGTGCCCACCGTCACTGCCTTTGGTTTTGAGCCGGAGTGTACCAAAAGGTAAATTGATATCATCTGTAACGATCAGCAAATTCTCCATCGGGATCTTTTCCTTTTCCATCCAGTATTTAACCGCTTTTCCACTTCTGTTCATATAGGTGGACGGTTTCAGGCACAATACGCTGCGACCTTTTACCTTAAAAGAACCCACATCACCCAGTTTTTGGGTTTCAAAAGAAAAATCCTTAGCGGCTGCCAGTTCATCCAGGATCTGAAATCCCACATTATGACGTGTGCCGGCATATTCCTCCCCAATATTTCCCAAACCTGCGATCAAGTATTTTTTCATGTTGTCTGACTCCTGTAGTAAGCTTTTGTTTTGCCCGAATAATTTATTTAGGAATTCCCACATAGTGTTTCTCTTGGGCTAAAAATACAAAAGCATCCCATTTCCCGATACAATTCGGGGGGATGCTTTTGAATACTGTGAACCAGAGATTATTCGGTAGCCTCCGCTGGGGCTTCGCCTCCTTCGGCAGCAGCACCTTCAGCGCCTTCTGCTGTAGCTTCAGCTCCTTCAGCTCCTTCCAATCCTTCTTCATCCTCATCTTCCTCAACAACGATAGCGGCACGTGCAGTTTTCACCTGTACCACAACACTATTGTCTGGATGAAGGATGGAGAAATCATCATTTAATAAGGTCTCCACCGTAATATTATCCCCGATCTTCAATTTGGAGATATCCACATCGAAGAAATCGGGAAGATTGTCTGGTAGTGCTTTAATGGTAAGCTTTCTCCTTCTGAACAAGAGTCGGCCTCCGTTCCTAACCCCTGGAGAGTTCCCATGTAATCTTACAGGGATATCCATAGTCACCTCTTTATCTTTAAAGAGTTGGTAAAAATCGATATGCAATATTTTATCCGTAACCGGATGAAATTGAATATCCTGCATTACCGCATCTACTTTTTCTTTTCCGTCAAGATCAACCACTACTGTGTGGGCCTTGGAGGTGTACACTAAGTTTTTGAACGCTAGTTCATCTGCTGAAAAGTGTAATGGTTTTTCCCCTCCGTATACCACGCAAGGAACCTTTCCAGCATTACGTAGGGCCTTCGTTGCCTTTTTGCCCACGCTTTCTCTTT
>CBDUAW010000478.1:0-1761 GCA_965365215.1 uncultured Eudoraea sp.
CAATAGGAGTGCAATAAAGGCAACGAGATTAAGGAATTTACCAAAATTCTCGTAGCGCCTTCCCAATCTCCTGCTTGTAGAGGTATGGGTATCCAAATCCGCATTTTCCGCATCAAGTAGGGGATCTACCACCTTATCGAGCAGTTCAAGGTCTTGTCCGGCATTAGCCTTGAAATAATAATTGTATTCCATTCGGCTGCCTCTTTGTAATAGCCCGGTTTCCTCAATAAAGCGAAAAGGAAGTATTACCGGTGGTGCTACAGAACTGGAAATAGCGGTACTTCCTGGAGCAGCGCTTAGTGATCCAATAATAGGAAATTGCAATTCTCCTACCCTAATACTATCACCCACCTTTACTTTATACTGTAACATGGTGGTGGCATCTACCAGGGCTCCTTCTTCCGCCTGGTATTGAGTTGCAGCAGCAACCGGCTCAGTCTCCAGTTCACCATAAATTGGGAACTGTCCTTCTATCCCCCTCACCTGAACCAATTTGGTGGATCCCGACTTTGGGAATGCTGCCATCGATACAAAATTTACCTCTCTCCCCCGGGCCCCACCAAGGGAATCCACTATTGCTTGGACCCGTTCATTCGGCAATTGATTACTGTCTATTAGATAATCTGCCCCCATAAGGGCCTTTGATTGCAGCGAAATATTATCTTTTAGATTCTCACTGAAAGACTGGATGGCCACCACTGCCGTAATTCCCAAAATAATGGATGCCATAAATAAAAAAAGCCTGGAACCACTGGCCTTGCCATCTCTCCATGCCATTTTCAACAGCCACCTTAGTCCCGCTTTATGTTTATCAGTAGGGTTCATTATACTACCGGGATTTCATGCTCCATGATCTTCCCCCCTTTAAGCCTCAGAATATGCTGCGTTTTCCGCGCCAGCTCCAGATCATGAGTTACGATAACCAGGGTTGTTCCGGCTTCTTTATTCAAATTGAATAACAACTCCACAACCCTGTTACCGGTGTCCTCGTCCAGGTTACCAGTGGGCTCATCGGCAAATAAGATGGATGGTTTATTGCTAAATGCCCTGGCCAGTGCAACCCGTTGTTGCTCACCCCCTGAAAGTTGCGATGGATAATGATGTATACGATCTGAAAGGCCAACTCTCGTCAGTAACTCCTTACCAATTTCCTGGGCATTCTTATTCCCCTGTAATTCCAGGGGTACGCTAACATTTTCCAAAGCAGTTAGAGTTGGTAATAACTGGAAATCCTGAAAAATAAAGCCTATTTCCCTGTTGCGCAGAAGGGCCCTCTGGTCCTCATTTAGATTATTCAACACTGTACCACAGAGTGCTACTTCCCCGGAATTGGGCTGATCGAGTCCCGCACAGAGCCCAAGAAGCGTGGTTTTACCACTCCCTGAGGGACCTACTATTGAAAAGGTATCCCCCTGGTTTATGGCAAAAGTGATATCTTCCAATACCACCAATTCCCTGGCTCCACTCTTATAGGTTTTCTTCAGATTTTTTACGTTTAATATCTTTGTCATAGAAATAATTTGCATCCTGGCCGAAAAATCTGAAAATTAAGGAATTGATTTCAATAATATCCCGCTACACCTATGCAGAAAATATTAAAGTTTAGTTATTTTTTTGTCATTCTGGCCATTTTTAGCTGTGGAGAGACCCCTTCAAAAGAGCAAAAAGAAGATTTAGCAGTTCCTGAACAGGAAGATCTTTCCACGGAAAACAAAAAAGGAAATGAGGTAATTCTTTTTTTCGGCACCAGTTTAACGGCGG
>CBDUAW010000479.1:0-1750 GCA_965365215.1 uncultured Eudoraea sp.
ACTTTTTCCATAAATGATAGGTTTTCGATTTAAACGTATCACCATGGCGATGTAGGAAAATAGATAAGAGAAGGGCATCTCAATTCTGACCTGCAATATATAGTTAATATTGCTACTGTCAAATTGATTTAAGTGGTTTCCGGCTGTATTTTCCTTTAAAAACCGTTATCCTCGATAAAAGGTAAAATAAGCATTAGACAGAAACAAAATTGCCTTCCCGTCAACTACCTCGTTTGGGCCAGTTATCGGCAAAAAGGCGAAGATCCCTGTTTAAAAACAAAACTGCTTGAAAAAAAACTATTTCATAATTTTTGACCATAAAATTCCCTATTTGGTGACTAATCCAGAAAGTATATACCGGGGATTAGAGCAACTCCTTTATTTCCGCTATTTTTGCACAAATTTTCTCAATGAGTTTCGAAAAGGAAATAGCAAAACGAAGAACTTTTGGTATTGTATCCCACCCTGATGCGGGGAAAACTACGCTTACTGAAAAGTTGCTCTTATTTGGAGGTGCAATCCAGGAGGCCGGGGCTGTTAAGAACAATAAAATAAAGAAAACAGCCACCAGCGATTTTATGGAGATTGAACGCCAAAGAGGGATTTCCGTGGCTACTTCTGTACTTGCGTTTCATTACAAGGACAAGAAAATTAATATCCTTGATACCCCCGGCCATAAGGATTTTGCCGAGGATACCTTCCGTACGCTAACAGCCGTGGATAGTGTAATAGTGGTTATTGATGTGGCAAAAGGGGTTGAGGAACAGACCGAGAAGTTAGTGGAAGTTTGCCGGATGCGCAATATCCCAATGATTGTTTTCATCAATAAATTGGACAGGGAAGGGAAAGATGCATTCGACCTATTGGACGAGGTGGAACAGAAACTGGGTCTGAAAGTTACCCCCTTGAGTTTTCCTATTGGAATGGGGTACGACTTTAAGGGGATTTACAATATTTATGAAAAGAACATCAACTTGTTTAGTGGGGATAGTAAGAAGAACATTGAAGATACCATTGCCTTTACTGATATTGAAAATCCAGAATTAGACACCATTATCGGCAGTGCCTCTGCCAAAGAACTAAGAGAAAATCTGGAGCTTGTAGAAGGGGTTTATCCAAAGTTCGATAAGGCTTCTTATTTGGATGGCACACAGCAACCGGTTTTCTTCGGGTCTGCCCTTAATAATTTTGGCGTGAGGGAGTTGTTGGATTGCTTTATTGAGATTCCCCCGCCGCCAAGGGATAAGATGGCCGAAGAGCGACTGGTTAAATCTAACGAAAAATCCCTGAGTGGATTTGTTTTTAAAATCCACGCCAATATGGATCCTAAACACCGAGACCGTTTGGCTTTTGTAAAAATCGTTTCGGGGACATTTGAGCGGAACAAACCTTATCTCCATGTGAGGCTAAACAAAAAATTCAAATTTTCGAGCCCGAACGCCTTTTTTGCCGAGAAAAAGGAAATTGTTGATACTTCCTATCCAGGCGATATTGTTGGCCTGCACGATACGGGAAATTTTAAGATAGGCGATACCTTAACGGAAGGCGAAATATTACATTACAAAGGGATCCCCAGTTTTTCCCCTGAACACTTTCGCTATATCAATAATGCTGATCCTATGAAGGCCAAACAACTTTACAAGGGTATTGACCAACTTATGGATGAAGGCGTAGCCCAGCTATTTACCCTGGAAATGAATGGCAGGAAGGTTATTGGAACCGTGGGTGCGCTACAGTATGAAGTAATCCA
>CBDUAW010000480.1:0-1702 GCA_965365215.1 uncultured Eudoraea sp.
CAGGAGCTGGCGGCTCCCGCGTCCGCTCCGGTGGGTCCGCGACAGGAGGAAAGACGGTGACCCGACGCCTGATCGTTCTCGCGCTCTGCGTTGCGATGCTGCAGCCAGGCGGCTGCCAGTACCACTGGGGCAAAAACGGGATTTGGGGAGGCGCAGGATGCCTATTTTAAAAAGATTGCAGGCATGCAGCTAAAACATCCCCAAATAGTTGGTTTTGGGATCAGCAATGCCGATACTTTTAGGCAAGCTACTGCCATGGCCAAAGGGGCCATAATTGGATCGGCTTTTATTAAGCACCTTACTAAATCCGGAAAAGAATCAATTGATGAATTTATTAATACCGTCAAACCATCATGAACTCCTTCTTGAATAATTGGAAAGTAGTTATCCTGCTTTGCCTCGTCTTGGGCCTGGCGCCCTTTTTTCCGGAACCTCACCTATGGGGAAAACTAAAGTGGATATATGGTGGAGCCGTTGGCATGAAGGCGATTGATTGGTTCGATGTGTTTTTTCATGGTTTTCCATTTCTGTTATTACTCCGGCTTTTAATTTTAAAATTAATTGTAAGGGATAAAGAATAGAATTACCTACATTTATTTTCTGAATTGATTTAACCTTTATGAAAAAAATACTTGGCCTCATCTCCCTATTTACCTTATTCATTGTAGGGGCACAGCAAGATCCACAACTAAAATCCCAGGTTCGGCACAGCATAGATGAAATACGCGATTTTGTTTCCATTCCAAACGATGCCTTAGATGCGGCAGATATCAACCGCAATATAACCTGGCTCACTAAAAAATTTAATGCCCGCGGTTTTAATTCCACAGTCCTTCCAACAGATGGGAAGCCATTGTTTTTTGCAGCCTTGCCCATGTCTGATGATAAACCTACCCTCCTGTTCTACATGCATTTTGACGGGCAGTCTGTTGATGCCTCCAAGTGGGATCAGCCCGATCCATATGAGGTAGTGCTCAAAGCAGAAAATGAAGGTAGTTGGAAACCTTTGCCATGGGAAGAACTTAACGAAGATATAGACTATAGCTGGGCCTTGTTCGGCAGATCCACTTCGGATGATAAGGGTCCCATTGTGATGTTTCTCAATGCTATTGACTTATTGCAAAAGAATGCGTTTGTGCTTCCTTTAAATGTTAAAGTAATCCTGGAGGGGGAAGAAGAGAAAAGTAGCAAGCCACTACCCAAGGCAGTGAAACAATATCGGGAATTACTTGAGGCCGATTATCTATTAATAAACGACGGACCTGTACATCCTTCCGGAAAACCTACTGTAGTTTATGGTTGCAGAGGAATAACAAGCCTTTCCCTAACTACCTACGGCCCCTTGAAACCTCAACATAGCGGTCATTACGGGAACTATGCACCAAATCCCGGATTTCAACTTGCCCACTTGCTATCGAGTATGAAAGACCCTGATGGTAGCGTAATAATCCCCGGCTATTATGATGGAATAAGCTTAGATAATGATACCAAAGACATATTGGAAAGTGTCCCTGATGATGCTATGGCCATTAATAAATATCTGGGAGTTAAATCCCCGGAAAAAGTAGGCGCATTTTATCAGGAAGCCCTGCAATACCCTTCTTTGAATATCAGAGGCATGCAATCTGCCTGGGTGGGAGCACAGGCACGTACTATTGTTCCTGCTAAAGCAACCGCTGAATTAGACCTCAGATTGGTCCCG
>CBDUAW010000481.1:0-1695 GCA_965365215.1 uncultured Eudoraea sp.
TAATTATTACAGCCCTGTTACTCTTTCTGGCAGACAGGGCGAAGGATACGGACCACAAGGTAACTTTTTTAAATGCTTTGATAATTGGGATTTCACAGGCCATTGCTGTTTTACCGGGAATCTCCAGAAGCGGGGCAACAATCTCAACTTCCGTTTTATTGGGAGTGGATAAGACCAAAGCGGCTCGTTTCTCATTCTTAATGGTTGTACCACTAATCCTGGGGAAAATGGCAAAAGACCTTATGGGTGGTGAACTATCGCTGCAAAGCGAAGGGGCAGCTGTTATGGGGATAGGTTTTTTGGCTGCATTTATCTCCGGATTAATTGCCTGCACCTGGATGATCCGGTTGGTAAGAAGAAGTAAATTAACATACTTTGCAATCTATTGCTTTATTGTGGGCTTACTGGCCATTGGTTTTGGCTTTTTATAGTAGCAAGTGGAAGTCCTGGATAGTTTGGCTTGAAATAATAAAAAATAGCATTAAATACACTCCTTGAAAAGTAAAGAAGAGTTCCTTGAAGGACAGTTATTGCTTATTGATAAACCCCTGGGCTGGACTTCCTTCCAGGTAGTCAATTCCTTACGATGGGCTATTCGCAGAAAATTTAAACTAAAGAAAATTAAAGTGGGCCATGCCGGTACACTCGATCCTCTGGCCAGCGGATTACTATTGATCTGTACTGGTAAGTTCACAAAGAAAATACAGGAATTACAAGGGTTGATTAAAGAATACACCGGTACTTTTACCTTAGGGGCTACCACACCCTCCTATGATTTGGAGACTGAAATAGAAGAGCAATATCCCACATCCCATTTAACAGAACATTTACTGCGCGAAACGGCTACCTCATTTCTTGGAGAATCCCTGCAGAAACCTCCTATATTTTCTGCTGTAAAAAAGGACGGAAAGCGACTTTATGAGTACGCGAGAAAAGGTAAAGAAGTAGAAATTGAATCGAGGAAGGTGCATATCTATGAATTTGAAATAACTAAAATAGCCCTTCCAGAGGTAGACTTCAGGATAGTTTGCAGCAAAGGTACCTATCTGCGCTCCCTTGCCAATGATTATGGAAAAGCATTGGAATCCGGGGCATACCTCTCAAAACTGAGAAGAACCAAAATAGGGGATTTCAACGTAAATAATGGGATAAGCCCTGAAAAATTCAGGGAAATTTTGCAAATTGAGGACTTAAATCACTAAATCTTATATATTAAGGATCAATTTACAAATGCCGGTAGCGTATAGCTACAAATCTACTTTGCTAATACCCTATGGAACTGAATCGCAGTCAATTATCGTTAATTATCACCACTTTTTCCCTGGCTATTCTGGTGCTGGTGATGTTTAATATCCATTTAGGTGCCAAGGAGCAGGAAGAATATATTATAGAAATGAGTCTGGCTGACGAAGATTTGGAAAAGATAATTGAAGAAGAGGAAAGACGATTGGAAGAATTGGCAAAATCTGATCCCGTCAAAAGCCATATGGCTATCAACGAAACTGCAAAACCCAGCTTTGGCAATCCGGAACCGTTAAAAACACTGGAGGAAATATTAGCTGAGCAGCAGAACAACCCGGATAGGGAACCCTCAGAGGAGCTTTTAAATGCAGACCCCAAGTATTTATCGAGTCTTAAGGAAATTGCCCGACAAAGGGAAGAAAACAAGCAGAAACTCGGTGAAAACGAGGCCAA
>CBDUAW010000482.1:0-1631 GCA_965365215.1 uncultured Eudoraea sp.
CCAAAAAACAAACTATGCATTTCATTATTTGAACTGTCAAACAAAGCAGCCTTTGCAGAATGATAATTGCTTAAGTACTGGTTGAATGAGGTTATGGGGGTATACCCTGAGGCATTTATATCAACAGGATATAGAAAAGGTAAATCTACATTGGCCTGAAAAACACCTGAAGAAATAGTATAACCCTGGGAGCCATCAGGAAATATTTGAGGTAGCAGATTATAATCCCTTCTTCTTAAATGGACCTCGTCGGTAAGGGTATCGTAGTTGCCGTAGCTTAATTGCGAACCACTATTGTCAATCGTAAATTTCCGTATCTGGTTAGAATAGGTCTGTATAAATGAATGCCCTCCCATTGGATTATATAGAAATTAGCCCCAAAATTTAGACAACAAGTATAATTTGAAAAATTAATAAACTTGTTGTTATGAAAAAGCGAACAAAACACGCAGCGGGCTTCAAGACGAAGGTAGTCCTTGAAGCCCTTCAGGAGAGAGAAACAATTCAGGAACTTGGAAGGAAATATAACATTCATCCGAACCAAATTTCAACCTGGAAGACACAATTTTTATCCAGGGCCAGTGAAGTTTTTGAGGACGGTAAATCCATAAAAGATCCTGAAAAGGAAAAATCGGAACTTTTCAAGAAAGTAGGCCAACTTCAAATGGAGGTTGATTTCTTAAAAAAAGTGTTGGGGAAATAGCAAAAGAAGAAAGACACAAGAAAGTGGATAAGGATAATAAATTGAGCATCAAGCGCCAGTGCGAACTTTTAGAGGTCTGTCGAAGCAGTTTCTACTATGTTCCCCAGGAAGTTAGTTCATTGAACCATGAACTTATGAAACTGATCGACAAGCAATATTTGGAAACGCCATTCTATGGTGTGCCAAGAATGACAGCGTACCTTCGTTCACTGGGGTACCAGATCAACCCGAAACGGATCCGTCGCCTGTACCGGTTAATGGATCTTCATGCTATCGGACCCCGTCCGAACACCAGTAAGCCTCACAAGGGCAAAGGCCATACCATATTCCCATATTTGCTGAGGAATGTTGAGATAACCCGAGCTAATCAGGCCTGGTCCATGGATATCTGCTATGTTCCTGTAGGAGGCGGTTACATGTATCTTACAGCGATCATAGACTTATACAGCCGTTATATCGTTGGCTGGTCCCTATCGAACACCATGACTGCAGAATGGTGTAAATCGTGCGCAGAAGCGGCCATATCTGCTCATGGAGAGCCTGAAATTTTCAATACTGATCAAGGAAGTCAATTTACCAGCCCGATTTTCACAAATTTCTTTAAAGGGTTAAAGACCAAGCTCAGCATGGATGGCAAGGGGCGGTGGATCGATAATGTTTTTATCGAGCGTTTTTGGCGCAATATCAAGTATGAGAAGATCTATCTGGAACCATCGGATGATGGAATTGAATTGTATGAGAAAATCAGATGGTATATTGAATTTTATAATACCCGGAGACTCCATCAATCCCTTGGGTATAAAAACCCGGAACAGGTATATGCGGAGGCCGCGTAAATTTTTTCTCCGGCCAGCTGGCCGGAGAAAAAATCAAACTTATCTTTGGAAGTAGGTTGTCTAAACAAGGGGAGTAGTTCTGCTTTACAAGA
>CBDUAW010000483.1:0-1617 GCA_965365215.1 uncultured Eudoraea sp.
GACTTGAGGGTATTCCGGAAGCTAAAACCCTTTTTGGTAAAATTTCCAGATATGGAAAATCCAGTATAACAATTATCAGTGAAGAAGGTCAAAGAGATCGTATTATATTCCAATAATTAGTTGCTCTATGGAACATAATAAAGCATCCTGTTGAGGATGCTTTTTTTATATACGATTTTGTATTGCGATAACGTTTGAAATAAATACTTTTGCCACGTTTTAAATCAGCTTAATTACCATGGGGAGAATCAGATCCTACGAAAAAGAACTCGCTTTTCAGGCCGACCGGCGGAAGGCCACCACAGAATTTATTAAGATTATCAGTGATTTGTGGTATGATAAGTCTATTGAAGTAGTGTTATTCCGAAATCAGATCATTGATAAAAGCGTAAGTGATATTATCAATTTGCACGAATACGCCGGGGAATTTGTACAAAAGCCGATATCTATATTCGATTCGGTAGAGATCTTGAGGGCCATTAATGACATTCTGCTGCCTCCTTCCAAGTTAGATATTGGAAAGTTAACCTTTGAATATCATTCAGAAGACCACAACAACTACCCGGATGTAAAGGCCTTTGTACTCGACAAGCTAAAAGATGCCAGCAATTACAGGGAAATAAAGCCTAAAGATGTCATTTTATACGGCTTTGGACGTATTGGCCGGATTCTGGCTCGGGAACTTATGGCCAAAACGGGAAAGGGAAACCAATTGAGACTGCGTGCAATAGTAACCCGTGGCAAACTTACTGAAGAAATCCTTGAAAAACGGGCTACCCTGCTGAAAACAGATTCCATACATGGGGAATTCATGGGTACTGTGGATTGTGATTTTGAAAACAAGGCCCTGATAATAAATGGAACTACTGTACATATGATCAGTGCAGACCAACCGGAAGAGGCCGATTATACCCAATATGGGATACAAAATGCTCTGATAATAGACAATACGGGCGCGTTCCGGGATAAAAAGGCACTCTCCCGCCACCTTAATGCCGGTGGGGCTGGGCAGGTTTTGCTTACAGCTCCAAGTAAGGATATCCCCAATATTGTCCACGGGGTAAACCAAATCGAGTTTGATCCGGACAAGACCAATATCTACTCCGCAGCTTCCTGTACTACAAACGCTATTACCCCAATTCTTAAAGTGGTAGAGGACTCCCTGGGGATCAAAAAGGGGCATCTTGAAACCATACATGCCTATACGAATGACCAGAACCTGGTAGATAACATGCACGGGAAGTACCGAAGAGGAAGGGCCGCAGCAATTAATATGGTGATTACAGAGACCGGGGCTGGCAGCGCTGTAGCCAAGGCTTTGCCCTCATTGAAAGGTAAACTTACCTCAAATGCCATCCGTATTCCGGTTCCCAATGGCTCCCTGGCCATCCTTAATCTGGAGATTAAAAACAAGACCTCGAAGGAGAGCATCAATACTATTGTTAAAAAATACGCGCTGGAAGGTGACCTGGTTGAACAGATAAAGTACTCCCTTAGCAATGAATTGGTTTCTACTGATATCGTGGGCACCTCTGCTCCTGCAATTTATGATAGTCACGCCACCATTGTATCCGCAGACGGAAAGAATATTGTTCTTTATGTATGGTACGATAATGA
>CBDUAW010000484.1:0-1615 GCA_965365215.1 uncultured Eudoraea sp.
AGGCTACGCATATCACAGAAATTTGCTGCCAGGATGTAGTTCAGCCATGAAAAACACCAAACTCCTAGTAATTGGACATAGCTGGCCAGAGCCGGAAGCTACTGCTGCCGGACTCAGAATGATGCAACTACTGGAGGGGTTTAAGGACTGGGGGTGGCAGCTTACTTTTGCAAGTACCGCTACTATTGGTCCGCATGCTACAGACCTAGGGGAACTGGGTATCGCTACCAGTTCAATTGAATTAAACGACCCTGGTTTTGATCTTTTTCTGGAAAAATTGCAGCCAGATATGGTGCTATTCGACCGCTTCCATACAGAGGAACAATTTGGCTGGAGGGTAGATAAGCTACTTCCCAATACCATAAAAATTTTGGATACGGAAGACCTGAACAGCCTCCGCGAGGCAAGGGCCCTGGCGCTTCAGGATACTGAGGGAATTTGGCTGGAAAAATGGTTAGAACTCGATAGTACCAAAAGGGAAATAGCAAGTATTTACCGCTGTGACCTAAGCCTGATAATATCGGCTTATGAAATATCCCTGTTAAATGAACAATTGGAGATCCCTGCCCATATTCTTCACTATATACCATTTATGGCCAGGAAAGGAGCGGTTCCTGAAGTACCATTTGAGAAAAGGAAGGACTATCTCTTTATAGGTAATGGAAAACACAAGCCCAATCTAGACGCTATTAAGTATTTAAAAAAAAGTATCTGGCCCTTGATTCGGGACATGCAGCCAACCGCAGAGATTAATATTTATGGGGCCTATCTGCCCCAGGCTATCCTGGAGCTTCATGATCCCAAACTTGGATTTAACATCAGGGGCAAAGCACCCATTGCTGGGGAAGTTATGAGCAGCGCCAGGGTAAATCTTGCCCCGCTTAGATTTGGTGCGGGCCTTAAGGGTAAGGTTTTTACCGCCTTGGAAACCGCTACCCCCTCCGTGACAAGTTCAATAGCAAAAGAAGGGCTATTGGAAGATGATCAATGGGTGGATTATATCCAGGATGAGCCTCAAAAATTTG
This sequence comes from uncultured Eudoraea sp., assembly GCA_965365215.1. GTDB lineage: Bacteria > Bacteroidota > Bacteroidia > Flavobacteriales > Flavobacteriaceae > Lentiprolixibacter. Next base: position 1,026 of record CBDUAW010000484.1, read on the forward strand.
CCGAGGTTGCCGTTAGACTTTACAGCAACAAAGAAGAATGGGAGGCTTACCGAAAAAATGCCGCCGCTTTGTTGGAAGAACATTTTAAGCGGGAGAACATCCTGACAGACCTGTTAAACAGCTTGGTGAAAATACGGGAAAACCTAAGCACTCATCGCCAGAAGAATTTTACAGGGGCTATGCTAAAGCACCATACCCTGGGAAGCACAATGTATATGTCGCGCTGGATAGAAACCAAGCAAAAGTTGCAAACCCTTAAGCAGGGAATAAAATCAGATTAAGTACTTATATTTATTGTAATAGTAAAAATTGGAAATATGAAGGCAATATGGAAAACGGTTAAGGAGTATGAAGACATTACATATAAAAAATGCGATGGGGTAGCGCGTATTGCCTTTAATCGTCCGGAAGTACGAAATGCCTTTCGCCCAAAGACCACCAGTGAGTTGTATGATGCTTTTTACGATGCCCAGGAAGATATCAGCATTGGGGTAATTCTGCTTTCCGCTGAAGGCCCTTCCCCAAAGGATGGGGTGTATGCCTTTTGCAGCGGGGGAGATCAGAAGGCCCGTGGGCATCAGGGATATGTA
>CBDUAW010000485.1:0-1611 GCA_965365215.1 uncultured Eudoraea sp.
TCATCCGGTTTTGTTCTCATTAGGTTAGGAGTCTATGCTTCGCCATTCTATCCTTGTTAGGCTCATTCCAATGGTTGACCCATAATGCCCAAAGAGGTCCGTTCCTTTCCTGAAGGATTTCTCCAACCATAGAGATCAGATACCTCTTTAAACTTCCCTCGTTCGATTATTTGCGTTGTAGCACTGGGGTTCCTTATTACAATGAAGGCGTACTTGAATTTATCCTCCACGCCATTTCCTGGCACCTTCGAACACCTGTCCCGGAATATTCAGATTTGCGGGACAGAAATACCTAAACCTTGACGCATATTGCTAATTTACAGGTGTTTAATCCAACCAATTAACATCAAAAACCTATAAGCAAATTGAGTGCCTTTAAAGTAGCCTTTTCCCTGCAGAAACAATCCTTTTTAGTACGCTTTTTCTGCTGAACCACACGTAGCTTTAACCAGGATCAAAGGGATTTTTAGGTATTTTATATCTTACAAAGGACTATTATACCTTAATTCTTTTGTTATGGCCAGGCACTACAGAACAGTGGATCATTACCTTAAATGGGCACATCTCGGCAGACATAGCATAATCCTCCACCTATTAACGGTGCTGATAGGATATGCTATCTTGATGTACGGCTTTATAGTATTGCTCCCGGTCTTACAAAGATTTGATTTTTTGGCGCATTTCAGCCAGGTAAGGGCACATCTCGATCTTATAGGGAGTGTTCTTTTAATGCTGCTAGTGGTTTGGTTGGTATTGGGAAGGCCGGGCTTTAGCATAATTAGTCCGTCCAGGAAAACCTATTTCAAATTGTTCCTGCTAGGTACCATGGTTACCGTAGTGACCAATTTGATAAATGTATTGGATTTTATTCCATTGCATGAGGTGCATTACAACGGTTTTGATGCAGCCTGGGCCTCTGGCTGGCCAATTATAGTCTTGAGCGCTTTAGGTATCCTAATTCAAACCGGCTTTGAAGAAATGTATTTCAGGGGGATCGTAATGCAGGCAACTTACCGATTAACCGCTTATTTGGTTCCTGTACTATTTGTACAGGCAACATACTTTGCCTTACTGCACATTGGAAATATAAGCCAGTGGGGGATCAATCTTCCGGCGGCTATACCCTATCTTCTAATGGCGCTTTCTTTTGCGTATGCGGCCTGGCGTACTGGTTCGCTTTATCTTTCCTGGGGATTGCACTTTGGGAATAATTTGTTCCTGTTGATGCTGGTCCACCCCAGTGGGGATGTCGGAAAAGATGTAACCCCGTTCACCATGGAACAGCCCAGCCTCGAACATACCATACTATATAACATCCTTGTTCTCGTTGTCGTTGTATTGACTACCGAATTCACACTACCTAAAGAGCGACGGTTTAAGGGTGTTTGGAAACTTCCCCTCTATGAGACCAACGCCACAGACATGGTCTAGTTTTGGTTCAATTCGGTACCTACTACCCTTTCGGCATGGTAAAGGTGGGGGTGTCAGCCTGTTGTACGCGCTATGCGATGGCCCGGTTGCCTTCAGGGCCTATAAAGCGGAATTCCAGTCCTTCGAATACGGAAGGATTGGCCTGGCCATAAATCAGGGAGGTGACGCAAAGAAAAAGTA
>CBDUAW010000486.1:0-1610 GCA_965365215.1 uncultured Eudoraea sp.
GCACGATAAGTCTTCCCCAGAACGGATTCAAAAGGTATTTCCAAATGAGTAAAAAGACCTTTAAAAGAGCGGTTGGCACGCTTTATAAAGCGCGTAAAATAACCATAAAGGCCGATGGGATCTATCTGAACCAAGAGTAGTATAGTATCGCGGTCCGGAATTCCCGTTTTCTCATATCTGAATATGCCTGTGGCCCTGTTCCTTGAAATACATCATTGATATGAGGTCGATTATTTTGTTGAACTTAAGGAAATTAGTTAATTTGCGAGAGTCATACCCCTAAACCTAAACTATATGCCTTTTATAGAAGAAAGCGATCTTTTAGAATTGCACAAGGACATAGACAAGGCGCAAATAATTAATGAGCGTCTTCTGGATCAAATCAAATTCAAGAATAAAGAACTTAAGAAAAGTAAAATACAGCGAAATATCTTTGCCGGGATAACGGTATTATTCTTTGTGGGCACACTGGCAATTACAGCTTTTACTGCCGGCCTGAGTACCTCCAATAAATACAATGATCCAAACTTTGTAGTTTCCTCTATTGATAGTCTGGACGCTGTTAAGCAGCGGATTGATAACCTGAGGAAACAAAATGAGGAATTGAGCCTGGTTAAGGAATTCTACCTGGCCAAAAGCTTTTTGGAAAAACAAAAGATCTATTCCGTACAGGTGAAGTCATTTGTGGATAATAATGTAACTCTTGCTTCAGAGGCACTGACCAACACCATGTTCGTAAAAACTAATCCGTTTTATTCCTATTCCCTTGGAAATTTTGAAACCCTGGAGGAGGCCCAGAAATTCAGAAAGCAGTTGGTAAATATGGGGTTTGAGGATGCCTTTGTAGCCTCTTACCAAGACGGCAAAAGAATTCAAATTGAAGACCCATATTAGACTTGTCTAAATTAAAAACCTGGGTAGGTGCTGCCCGGTTAAGGACCCTCCCACTTTCCGTTTCAGGCATTATTGTTGGTACAACCATTGCCGGCATTCATGGCTATTTCGATTCTAACATTTTTGTTCTGTCACTGCTGACTACTATGGGCTTTCAGATCACATCTAACTTCGCCAATGACTACGGCGATGGGGTAAAAGGTACGGACAACAAAGACAGGGTAGGACCAGCCAGGGCATTGCAAAGTGGCCTCCTTGGAAGAGAAGAACTTAAAAGAGGCATCTGGATTTCAATTGTTGTAAACTCACTTTTGGTAATCTTCTTGTTGTACAAGGCCTTTCTTCCTGAGTATCTCTTATATGCCTTGTTGTTTGCCATACTTGGGCTATTGAGTATATGGGCTGCAATCCGATATACGGTAGGAGAGCAGGCCTATGGCTACAAAGGACTTGGTGATTTGTTTGTTTTTCTTTTTTTTGGCTTGTTAAGCGTTTTAGGCTCTATGTTCCTCTATACCAAAACAATGCTTTTTATGGCTGTGTTTCCCGCAATGGCTATAGGCTTCCTGAGCACAGCCGTTCTTAATTTGAATAATCTAAGGGATTACCATTCGGACCGTAGCGCAGAAAAGAATACGCTGATTGTAAAAATTGGCTATGCTAAAGGACGTAAATACCATTATACCCTCATTGCCCTGGCCTTTTTGTGCATGCTG
>CBDUAW010000487.1:0-1593 GCA_965365215.1 uncultured Eudoraea sp.
TAAGACAGGACGGGGGTTTTTACGAACACTCTCGCAAATGGCATTAAGCTTTCTGTATACTTCTAATATATTGTTGCCGTCTATAATATGGGCCTCCATCCCATACCCCTTGCCCTTATCTGCCAGGTGTTCACATTTAAATTGTTCCCTTACGGGCGTAGATAAACCATAACCATTGTTCTCAATACAGAATAAAACCGGAAGGTGCCACACCGCTGCCACGTTGAGCGCCTCATGGAAATCCCCTTCACTGGTTGCTCCTTCTCCGGTGAAGACAGCGGTAACACGGTCACGTTTTTGCAAAAGATCAGCAAGTGCAATCCCATCGGCCACTCCCAACTGAGGTCCCAGATGTGAGATCATCCCCACAATCTTGTATTCCTGTGTGCCGAAATGAAAACTCCTATCCCGTCCGTTAGTAAATCCGCTGGGTTTCCCCTGCCATTGAGAAAATAGCCGGTGTAAGGGGATGCCTCTTGTGGTGAATACCCCCAGGTTACGATGCATTGGAAGGATGTATTCTTCATCATTTAGAGCGGAAGTAACCCCTACGGCTATTGCCTCCTGCCCTATTCCGCTAAACCATTTGGAAATCTTTCCCTGGCGAAGGAGGATCAACATTTTCTCCTCTATCATTCGCGGTTTCAGCATGGCTTTGTAAAGCTCGAGTTGCTTTTCCGGAGCGATTCCTTCACTGTTGTATTGCATGGATGTTTTTTGTAGTATTGTGTTGTTTGCAGCTGTAAATGTAACAAAATTGACCTCAAATCCTTTTTAATCAATCTGCGATCTTCCCTCTATAATTTATTAACTTTGATGCAAACTAATTCTGATTCTTATGAATGCTATACCGAGTGTAGATTTACGCGATTTTGTTTCCGGAGATAAGGATAGAAAAACGAAATTCGTCCGGGAAATTGGCAATGCTTTTGAAGAGATCGGCTTTGTGGCCCTGAGCGGCCATTTCCTCTCGGATGAATTGGTAGCACAACTATACGATGAGATTAAGAAATTCTTTAACCTCCCGCAGGAAGTAAAGGATAAATATGAAATTCCCGGTATTGGTGGCCAACGAGGGTATACTTCTTTCGGGAAGGAGCATGCTAAAGGGCGAAAAGAAGGAGACCTGAAGGAGTTCTGGCACTTTGGCCAATATGTAGAAAACGCCCCCAAATTAGAGGCAGAATATCCCGATAATGTTGAGGTGTCTGAACTGCCTGAGTTTAACAAAGTAGGAAAGGAAACCTATAAAATGCTGGAGAAAACGGCCCAATATGTCCTAAGGGGCCTGGCGTTGCACTTAAATCTTGAGGAGAATTACTTTGATGAGTACATAAGAAACGGGAATTCCATATTGAGACCTATTCACTATCCTCCTATCACGGAAGAACCCAAAAATGCTGTTAGAGCAGCTGCCCATGGGGATATTAACCTAATTACCCTATTGATGGGGGCTCATGGCAAAGGCTTGCAGGTACAGAATCACAAGGGCGAATGGATAGACGCTATAGCGAAACCAGATCAACTTATGATCAATGTGGGGGATATGTTGTCTAGACTTACCAACAATAAATTGAAATCAACCATACACCA
>CBDUAW010000488.1:0-1576 GCA_965365215.1 uncultured Eudoraea sp.
TAATCTACTAACCTGTAGTCTAATGCTATATCCACATCTCCTAAAGAATATCCAAGACCCAGGGAGTATATGGCCGGGTAATTGATCTTGAATTCATTGGTCCCGGTAGAATTATCCAGGTACGTATTATCCAATTCGAAATCTCCAAAAGACTGGGTAGTTTTATAGGAAGCCCCGGCTTTAAAACCAGAACCGGAATCAAAGAACACGCCAAATTGCGCACCAAATCCTAATGCTGTTGCCTTATCTGCCGAAGGGTAACCAGCTGCCGTTGGATTTGCTGTTGGGTTCGGTATCAATTCCAGAGTGGAGTAGTTAAAATTGGGCTGTACCCCAATAGAGAAAGACTCACTAATCTCATAGGCATAGGCAAACCCAATCTGTAACAATATATAATCGGATTCTACCCTGCCAAAACCTCCCATACTTTGTGGTGCATTAATAGGGTTGCTCATATTTTCAGGGAAGGTTACCCCAAAGCCACTAATACCAAAAGCCGAAGCCCCGAAGGTATGCTTACTTTTCGGTTTCCCCCATACAACTGCTAAGGCTGGCAAAGGTGATATTCCGCGATCATCAGCAGTGGTTCCGCTGAAGAAATTACCCGTGGGCTGGCCCGTACTATCAAATTCAGGCACAGTTGAACTCAGTTCAGGGGAAGAGAAGAACAAGCCTAAATCAAATTTCAACTCCGTTCCTTCAAAGGTGGAAATAGCAGCAGGGTTCCAATGGAGGGCCCCCGATATATCCAGAGGCTGGCCTGTGGCAGCACCCCCCATAGACATGTTAACAGAGCCTACACCCTGCATAATATGGCCTGCCTGAGAAAAGGCTACTGAGGCAGCCGTTAAAAACAATAAACTCAGCATTAATTTTTTCATAATTACTTGGTTTTAGCGATGTTCAAAATAGTTGGATGTAAGTTGGATAAGGGAGTAAAAAGAACCCCATTTTACCCTTAATACATCGTATCAAAGCTACTTCGCAAACCCTGAAATATTTATGACGAAAGTCATAGATTACCGGGATCGCCATGCCCGTGGGGCTGGGGGAATAAAAAATTTTAAATACTTATAAAACATTGATTTTCAGCTCTCAAAGTAACATTAGTTACATAAGTCCCCTAAGTGAAATAGATATGATATATGTCATATTTTTCGCTTGGGATCTATGGTAATTTTGATCCATATCAGGTCGGAGGTAGAAACAGACAGGCCTGAAAATAAAACTGAGACAAATGAAAAATTTACTAATACTTGGTGCAGGTACAGCCGGGACTATGATGGCGAATCATTTAGTGTCTAAGCTGCCGAAAAAAGAATGGACCATCACTATTATTGACAAGTATAAAACCCATTATTACCAACCGGGATTTTTGTTCCTTCCGTTTGATATCTATACTGCCAAGCAGGTTAAAAAGAACGGAAAAAAGTTTATTCCCAAGGGCGTTAAATACATCCAGGAAAAGATAGAATTGATTAGGCCTGAAAAGAATGAAGTACTTCTTGAACAAAGTGGGGTATTGGCCTATGATATTTTAATCGTGGCGACAGGAAGTAAAATTGCTCCTGAGGAG
>CBDUAW010000489.1:0-1567 GCA_965365215.1 uncultured Eudoraea sp.
TCACAATGCGACCAAGATTGCTACAGTGATTCTGTTACTTGCCACCTCCAGCCCCACGGTTCTTACCAACTGTCTTCTCAGGTAATATATGAACGCACCCAATCCGAGACCCAAGACCAACAGAAAATATAGTTTTTCCTTATGGGTCTGGAATAACTCGGATGTTCTGACGCCCGGGTCGGCAAGGGTTGCCGGTCTGGAATCCAATTCCTGCCCGGAAGGAGCCTTTTCCGGGGAGGGCAGCCAGATAGGCGGGTGTCTGTGGTAGAAGAGGTTGTAGGTTTCAGAATCTCTTTTGTCATACAGGGACTGGATCATTTCAACAACGGTTTGCTGTAACCGGTTGATACGGGTTTGCAGGCGCAGATAGGTGTAGTTATAGTCTTTTGTTTCCTTTTCAATAGCATTCAGGCTATTGATCGTCTCTCGTACATTGCTGAGCAATTCTCCGGGGATTTCCTCCTCCATGGCCCGCTCGTAGGTAAGGTCCCATACTTCCGATTCTGAATCAAGACTTGTAAGCAGCCGTAAATTCCGGTCCACGTATGTTTTGATCTCCGATTGCCAGCCTACCAGTTGTACCCGGTACTCTTCCCATCGCTTCACGAGGTTATTGATCTTTTGCTTGTTGGGGTTGGCTGTCAGGAAATCTTCCGCCTTTACTCCCTCATCTGTTATCAGGTCCTTGTAAACCGGATACAGGGAATCGATCCGTTTCAACCTGGCACTTGGAATAATCTTCTTGGTGTTCAGATTTATCAGGCTCCTGACCTCTTCCATTTCCCCCACCAGGCGGTTCAGGGAAATAGGCACGGGTTTCTTTACCTGTGCCGAATCCTGAGCAGCAGTGCCAGCTTCCTGAAAGGCAAAGGATAAAAAGGGCAAAACAAGGAACAGGGCTAATAGTAGAAATTTGCGGAGGTCTGCAGTCAACTTCATACACTCAGGTATTTAATCCAGCCGTCAGCAAGGAGTGATTTTCTTAACCAAATTTGGTGCTTCAGGTATCTAAAAGTACTACAATATTACGAAGAAGGCGGGTTCCCGTTATTTCGCATTTGGTTAAATGCAACAGGGCGGGCCGAAAGGAATCATCCATACCCGGGCATGGCCTGTACCTTAGGTCTCTTCACATAGGAAGAATCCAAAAAAAAAGCGCCTCCCGTAAGAAGCGCTTTGTTTTTAGCAGTGCCTTTCAGACGGGCACTTCCTCTTTATTCCTGGATTGCGCCAGTTTTTCAATCAGGTCGGGCACTTTTTCGAAGGCAGCCGCCAGGCCACTGGTCTTGCCTGCCTGCAGGAAGGAAATGTGGTCCCCTTTGGTGACGAGGAATCCGATGGGTTCTATGCCCATTCCGGCACCACCACCGGCACCCTGGCCCTTGCCTTTTTTCATCTCGGTGCCTTCTCCTCCTCCGGATCCAAAGCCCATTCCCACTTTTATGACAGGAACACAAGTGAATTCGCCAAGTTCAAAAGCCTTGCCGACCACAGTATCAGTGTTGGCCTCCGTTTTCATAAATTCGGTGATCTTCTCCAGTAATTCTTCAAAATGTAATTCCATGAT
>CBDUAW010000490.1:0-1562 GCA_965365215.1 uncultured Eudoraea sp.
TTAGTAAGAACCAAATTTGATAATAGAGAAATTCACGATTTTACCTCAAATTTACAAATTCTTCCCGGGCTTAGAGCGGATAAAATTTCAATTTGGTTAATAGTTATTCTCAACAAAAAATAATCTCCTCCCTGTTTTACCTGGCCAAGACAATAAGGGCAAGTCCGGCAACATAAACAAGAAGCATAATATTGAGTTGTGAGGAAACACCCTTGGGCGCTCCTTTGAATTCCTTCCAGATATAGATTCCCCATAAAGCCGCTACCACAGTCGCACCCTGGCCCAGGCCATAGGAAATTGCCGGCCCCGCTTTGTCAGAAGCAAGGATGCTGAAAGACATTCCAATGCACCAGATCAATCCTCCCAGGATACCCATCAGATGGTCTTTACTTTTACCCTGAAAATAATCTGAAAATACCAGGGAATTGCCCTCAAATGGTTTTTTCATTAGAACGGTATTAAATAAGAAATTACTGCCCAGAATGCCCAGGGCAAAAACAAACACAGCAGAATAGGGGCTAAGTTTCCCTGCAATAGGTTGCGTGAAATCCGGGAACATAGAGTTGGCAACATATTTATAAAATAAGCCCATTAAACAACCCGCAATTACAGCCAATAACAAACCTTTAGTAGGGATTTTATTCTGACTGGCCGATAGTTTTTTATAGGCGCTGGCATTCAGCAGCATAGCAATGACTATTAGTCCAACACCAGTAAACAACAACGGGGCGTCCCCAACAGGGGAATCAATATAGTTCACCATGACTCCAATAACCAATGCCAGACCAATTCCAACCGGAAAGGCTACACTCATCCCGGCAATAGTAATAGCAGCAACCAGGAGGATGTTCGCTGCATTGAACAACACCCCGCCCAGAAAGGCTGAACCCAGATTTTGCGTACTGGCTTGTGCAAGATCCTCCATAAAGGGTCTTCCTTCAATGCCGTTACTTCCGGCTGTCAGTGCAAGTAATAATGAGAATAGTACTATACCAATTACATAATCCCAATAATACAATTCAAAGCGCCATGATTTGTTGGCTAATTTTTGTGTGTTGGCCCAGGAACCCCAGGCTAACATGGTAATAATGCAGAAGATTACGGCAATAGAGTAGGATTCAATTATGAACATAATACCAATTGATTAGATAATTTCGTATAGGAAAGGAGCAGATGCCTGTGCCCCCATTTTAGTAACGGCAAGTCCAGCCGCTTTGTTTGCTTTGGATATAGCCTCCTTCCACGGATTTTTTTGGGAAAGAAATACGGCCAGTGCTCCATTAAAAACATCTCCAGCAGCGGTAGTATCTACTGCTTTAACCTTATCAGCTTCCATGAGGAAAGACTCATTTTCATTCATAAAAAAAGCTCCTTTACTACCCATAGTGATAATAATATTAAGAACCCCTTTGTTTAAAAATTGCTGGCCGGCATTTCTGGCGGATACCTCATCATTCACGGAAATGCCTGTCAGGATCTCCGATTCAGTCTCATTTGGGGTAATCAGGAATAATCCTTTCAGGACTCCATCGGGAATATTTGCAGCAGGCGCTGGAGCAGGC
>CBDUAW010000491.1:0-1561 GCA_965365215.1 uncultured Eudoraea sp.
TATTAGGTTTGCTGTTTTTAAGAATATCTATGGCTTCTGTATAGGTTATTCGTTTAAAACTGTTTTGGGTCACAAATTTTAGTTTTTCCAAGAGAGGCATTTCACTGCGCTCGGCCTGCGGTTTTGTTTTTTCCTCATCGAGCAGGCGTTTTTCAAGAAATGACAGATCTTCCTGACAATGTTCAAGAATGTAGCTTAAAATTGCCTTGATGAAGTCTTCTGCAAGATCCATATTGGCGTTTAAGTCATAGAAGGCCATTTCGGGTTCTATCATCCAGAATTCAGCTAAATGCCTTGAGGTATTGGAGTTTTCAGCTCTGAAAGTAGGACCAAAGGTGTATACTTTTCCAAGACCCATGGCATAAGCTTCAGCTTCCAACTGCCCCGATACGGTAAGGTTGGTCTCCTTTCCAAAAAAATCTTCCTTGAAATTAACCTCTCCCTTTTCGTTAAGAGGGGGATTTTTGGGATCCAGTGTTGATACCCTGAACATTTCCCCCGCACCCTCCGCATCTGATCCGGTAATAATGGGCGCGTGAAAATTATAAAACCCATTATCCGTAAAATATTTGTGAATAGCAAATGACAGGGCCGATTTTACCCTCATAACGGACCCGAAAGTATTAGTTCTTATCCTAAGGTGCGCTTGCTCCCGGAGAAATTCCATGGAGTGCTTCTTAGGTTGAATAGGGTAGGTCTCAGGATCTGCTTCCCCATGTACTTCAAGATGGCTAACCTGTATTTCTACCACTTGTCCACGCCCCTGACTTTCTACCAGGGTCCCCTGAATGCACAAAGCAGCTCCGGTAGTAATTTGTTTTAAGATGCTTTCCTCGAAGGCCTCATAATCTACCACACATTGAATGCTGGAAAGGCAGGAGCCGTCATTTAAAGCAATGAAACGATTACTGCGATAGGCTCTTACCCAACCGTTAACCTCAACTTCCCTGCCTACCATCTTAACATTCAGTAGCTCTTTTACGCTATATGAGTCCATAAATATTCTGTTTCCTATTTAAGACCGTAAAGATAACTTATTGGTAAAAAATAACAGAAGTACTAGCTCGATAAAAAAGTCGGAATTGGTGGTACTCTGCTAATCCTGATTCTCTGGAAGTGTTTCCTTTGGAAGAATATCGATCTGTGGTTTTTTGAGGACCTCTTTGTTTGCAATACTTCGCTCCAAGGACAAAAGTAAAGAAGGCAGGAGGATAAGGTTGGCAAGCATTGCAAAGAGCAAGGTAGCTGAAACGAGGGCGCCCAGGGCCACAGTGCCCCCAAAACTTGAAATAATAAATACAGAAAATCCAAAAAACAGTACTATGGAGGTATAAAACATACTCACACCGGTTTCCCTCAAGGCCGCATATACTGATTTTTCTATTCGCCACTTGTTGGTGGTTAGTTCTTGCCTGTATTTGGCCAGGAAGTGGATTGTATCATCTACTGAAATTCCAAAAGCTATACTAAACACCAGAATGGTTGATGGTTTTATAGGGACCCCCACAAATCCCATGACCCCTGCCGTGACTACCAGGGGGAGTAAATTGGGGATTAGGGA
>CBDUAW010000492.1:0-1533 GCA_965365215.1 uncultured Eudoraea sp.
CCTGGCACTTTTTGTTAAAAAATCACGGGTGCCGAATACTTTAGTGCTGATCAGGGGATCACTTACATGGGTAGCAGTAAAATCTTTTATCTCCTGTAATCCCTCTGTAACACCTTCTTCAATGGCTTTTTGTATTTCTTCATCAAAATTATTTAGTTCAAATCCTTCTTTCGTGCCGATTCCAAGCCTGGCCATTCTGTTTCTTAATTCTAATTCAGCTTCTACAGGGGTTGTGAGATTGAGCATGTAGTTTAAGTATGGAAACATCGCAATAGTGAATTCATCCCCATCATGCCATTCCATTATATCCTCATTTCTATCGCTAACAATTGTTTTTTCTCCTAAATAACTGTTTAAGCCTACTACTCCATATGCATCCTGAATTGCTTTTACATTAGGCAGGTCCTCATCGCCCATTAATTGGGTGCGTACTGCTACAAAAATCAAGTCTGTCTCGCAGTAAATTATTTCATTTATCCCTTTTGGTTTTTCGCCTTCCCAGTCTTGTTTTGCTATGAGATAGATTCCGGCCTTATTTCCGGTGGTTAAAGTACCCAGGTAAGCAAAATTGTGGGTATACAAATCAATGAGTTGAAAATGGTAAAACCTTTCGGGTTCCATTTCAGGGACCGAAATTACTTGTGGCTCATCTCGTAGATCCATCCAAAACATACAATAAGGCGTATCGGAATTTGGAGTTACTACAGCTTTGTCTTTTGGAGTAAACAAGCGGGCGTCACAACTTTTTTGGTTGAAGGGGCCTTTGTACTCCGGTGATTGCTCATTCAATGTATAGTTATACATCGTCTTGTAGTTCATTACCATTGGAAGGCCATATACATAGGCCTCTTTTGCTATTTGCTTTGCTTGTTCTGGGGAAAGATTAGTATCCTGACTGCATCCACTAATTATCAACCCAATAGTGAGAATTCCACTTATTTTCTCAATTGTGCTTTTTATGATTCTCATAATGTTGTTTATTAATTAATATTCTTTTTCTAAAAATGTTTAACCTCCTATTAAAATGAACGCCAACGGATAAGGGTGATACGACGTGGCGGTGATCCGCGCGAGGTACTGTCCCCGGTAGTAAAACTAGCAAAGAGAGCCGCAGGAAGCAAGCTACACAGCGAACGCCATGTAGTATACCCCGTGTTGGGCGCTGCTGCAACGTTATAAGATTATCAATGTAATTTATATGTTTTCCAAGTCTTCCCGGGTTGATTCGTGCCCTACAGTTATCACCCATTTACCCTCGATTTTCTCCATTAACATCGTCTCAACCGTCTTTATTGATTTTGGTCCTTCCTTAGTGGGAAAATTATTCAGGAATCCTTCACTTGAAATTATTGCAACTTCGCGGCTAATTACTCTGATCTTTACCTCATTCAATTCAACTGAGTAAAGGTGACTGCCTGTATATGTTTTCCGATGGTTATCCCGATCAGTTTGGGGGTGCTGATGGCAAAAAATTCAAATCTTCGAATTTCAGGGAATTGCTTCTGGAAATCAGTAATTTACCTATGGAGAAAC
>CBDUAW010000493.1:0-1512 GCA_965365215.1 uncultured Eudoraea sp.
ATGATTTCTCCTTCATTGTAAGTGAAGAAACCCAAAAAGGCTACTTCGCTTCCAATCGGGACGGGGGCAAGGGAGACGACGATCTCTATTCTTTTGAACGCCTATTCCCAGAGGAGGTAAACGAAAATGCTATAGCCGGGGTCATTACGGATAAGATTACAGGAGAAACGCTTCCAGATGCAATGGTGGAACTATTGGATGAGAATAATATACTCTTGAAAGAGGTCATTTCAGATATGGACGGAAGTTTCGTCTTTGAAGACCTCGAAAGCAACACCAAATATCACCTGCGCATCCGAAAAGATACGTATGCGGAGAAAGATCAGTTCCTTCAAACCTATGAAAACGAACTGGTCACTGCGGATGTGCCCCTGAGCAAGCTGGAAGAACTCGTTACCATTGAAGCCGGAGTGAAGAAGCTCAAAACAGAAATGATCTATTTTGACTTCGATAAAAGTACCATCCGGGATGATGCCGCTCTGGAACTGGACAAACTTGTTGCTGTGATGCAGGAACACCCGGGTATGGTTATTAAAATTGAGTCCCACACAGATTCCTGGGGGCCTAAGGAGTACAACTTAAAACTCTCTGACCGCAGGGCCAAGTCTACCCGGGACTACCTGATCAGTCAGGGAATCGATGCTGAGCGCATAGAAAGCGCCATAGGGTACGGAGAGTCCCAACTGCTCAATGAATGTGATGGTAGTGTGCGATGTGGCAGGGACAAACATCGCCGTAACCGGAGGTCTGAGTTCATTATCGTAGATATGTAGGAATTTTAGCGCAAAAATGGGGGCTGTATATCAAAATGGTCCTGGTGTCCGAGGTTACTTTCGTATTTCATTCTGTTTTTTTCGTGTTTCATCTGAAATTTTCAGTATTGGGCAGTTGTCTTAACATCTTTGTTGGAGAAACACCCCAAAAGAACACTTATGGAAAAATTAATACTCGTAAAAGAAATCTACATTGAAGCCTTTAGAAATTGGACAAGTTTGATCCTGACAAAGTATTTTAAAGCCTTTTCATGGTTCTGTTTTGGCCTTTGGCTGGTTACCATGTATGCATTTATCTTCAGGGTCTCTACAGGATTTGCATTTAATTGAGGCCCTTAGAATCAAAGAACAAAAAAAGCCCCGTAAAGGAGCTTTTTTTTTGCGGTAAAATGAGGTTTACTGAAAGGTAATTGTCTTCATAATTGCCTCAAGTTCAAACATGTAATCCCTTTTATTTGTTGCCGGGGCAAAAGTGAACCCTTCCACCACCAACTTTCTGTTTCGCGCTTTATCGTTGATAATATAGGTTAAAAACGGACCGGCCATTGGGTAGTTTACCACCTCCCATATGCCCCGGACCTCAACAGCTTTCATCCCGCCGACCTCTGCTGGAAAAACATAAGGCGCAAAGGCCTTTTCTGTACCCATATACGTGGTTTTACCCGGCACATCAGGGCCTGGAATAAATTTCTTCCCTATAGAGTCCCGCATATGCAGAATGTCCTGAACAAATGTAGAA